>DATBIO010000307.1:0-1629 GCA_036556965.1 Vicinamibacteria bacterium | reverse complement strand
TGTGACGCCGTCCCAGCGAGATCGCCATCTCGCCGGAGGGAGCGATGGCCAGGATGTCCCCCGCGGGCAGGTCGAGGCGGTGGGACTCCGGGCTCTCCGCGCGCGTCGAGTAGAGCGCGACGGGCTTGCCCTCCCAGGACGCCCCGTAGACGACGGTGTGCCCGTCGGGCGCGAAGCGTGCGGACATGACCAGCCCGCGCCGGAAGGTGAGCTGCTGGTAGGTGGGCGGCGCCGCGCGCCCCGCGCGCGTGCCCAGCCAGAAGGCGAGGGCGCCCACCGCCACGGCGGCGGCGAGGCCGGCGGCCAGCCACGGTCCTAGCCGGCGGCGCGGCGCCACCGGCACGCGCGTGCGGAGGCCGGACACGGAGGCGGCGGAGAGCGTGAGGAGGTGGAAGGCCAGGTCGTTGGCGGACTGGAAGCGGTGGTCCGGGTCCTTCTCCAGGCAGCGCCGCACGATGAGGTCGAGGCCGCGCGGCCAGGCCGACACGTCGGGCTCCGGCGGCTCCTCCTTGAGGGCGGCGTTCATGGTCTCGATGGCGGAGGCGCCCTCGAAGGCGCGGCGCGCAGTGAGCATCTCGTAGAGCACGGCGCCGAACGAGAAGACGTCCGCGCGGTGGTCCACGGGCTGACCCCGGATGGCCTCCGGCGACATGTAGTTCACGGTGCCCACGAAGCGGCCCGGCTCCGTGGGCGAGTCCAGGGTGGAGGCGTGCGAGCCGTGGTCGAGCACCATCCCGTTCTCGACCAGCTTGGCCAGCCCGAAGTCGAGGATCTTGACGCGCCCGTCGCGGGTCAGGAAGAGGTTGTCGGGCTTCAGGTCGCGGTGGACGATGCCCTTGGCGTGGGCCGCGGAGAGGCCGCTCGCGATCTGGGCGGCGCAGTCCACCGCCTTCGTCGGGGAGAGGGGGCCGGCGGCCAGGCGCATGCGCAGCGTCTCCCCCTCCAGCAGCTCGCTGACCAGGTAGGGCGCCCCCTCGTGGGTGCCCACGTCGTAGATGGCCAGGATGTTGGGGTGGTTGAGGACGCCGGCCGCGCGCGCCTCCTGCTCGAAGCGGCGGACCCGCTCCCCGTCCGCGATCCCGCTCGCGCGGATGACCTTGACCGCCACCGAGCGCCCCAGCCGGCCGTCCCTGGCGCGGTAGACCTCGCCCATGCCGCCGGCGCCGATGAGGTCGCCGATCTCATAGGGGCCAAGCCTGGCACCGGGAGGGAGGGGCATCTGCGCGTGCGGGATGCTAGCACGCGCCCTTGGGAGGCCCTGCCCGCCGCCCGCGCCGCCGGGGACGGCGCTAGCGCAGCGGCAGCAGGTCGCTCAGCTGGAACCCGCGCTCCTCGTCTGCCAGCCCCTCGTTCTCGTCGATGAAGGCGTCGGTGGGGTACCCGAGCACCGGGTGGTACTCGGCGGTCACCTGGTCGGCGCCGCGGCGCATGGCGTCCTCGATCTCGTCGAACGTCTGATCCACCGTGCGGTAGCGGTCCCAGTCCTCGGGAGGCACCGCCGTGCCGTCGCCTTCCCGCGTGACGGCCGCGATCCGGCCCCCGCGCACGCGCAGGCGGACGGGGGCGGTATAGTCGGGCGTGCAGAAGCAGACGTTGCGGAAGACCACCTCGTAGTCGAGGATCTCCTGG
>DATBIO010000306.1:0-15929 GCA_036556965.1 Vicinamibacteria bacterium | reverse complement strand
GATGACGTTGCCCGTGGACTTGCTCAGCTTCTTGCCGCCCCGGGTGAGGTGGCCGTGGGCGAAGATGCGCGTGGGCAGGGGCAGCCCCGCCGCCTTGAGCATGGCCGGCCAGTAGAGGCAGTGGAAGCGGATGATCTCCTTGCCCACCAGGTGCAGGCGCTCGTCCGCCCCCTCCCAGAACGTGCGGTAGTCGGCGGCGCCGTCGGCGTAGCCGAGGGCGGTGACGTAGTTGGCCAGGGCGTCCATCCACACGTAGAAGACGTGGCCCGGATCCTCGGGCACGGGGATCCCCCACTTCACGCGCGCGCGGCTGATGCTGAAGTCCTGCAGTCCCTGCCGGATGACGGCCAGCACCTCGTTGCGCCGGGCGGCGGGCTCGATGAGGAGCGTTCCGCCGCCGATGGCCTCCCCCAGCCAGGCCTGGAAACCCGACAGCCGGAAGAAGAAGTTCTCCTCCTCCGTCCATTCGCAGGGCCGCTCGTGATCGGGGCAGACGTTGCCGGGCTGGCGCAGGTCCTCCTCCCCGTAGAAGGCCTCGCAGCGCGGGCAGTACCAGCCCGCGTAGGTGCCGCGGTAGACCGCGGGCTGGCCGTCCGGCGTGCGCGCCTCGCGCAGCCGCGACCACAGCCGGAGCACGCCCCGCTTGTGGATCTCGTCGGTGGTGCGGATGAAGCGGTCGTAGTCGATGTCCAGGCGGCGCCACGTCTCGCGGAACACGGCCGCGATCTGGTCGCAGTGCTCCTGGGGGGAGAGCCCGCGCTCGCGCGCGATGCGCTCGATGTTCTGGCCGTGCTCGTCGGTGCCGGTCAGGAAGAAGACGCGCTGGCCCAGCAGCCGCCGGGCGCGCGTGAGGGCGTCGAGGGCCAGCGCGTTGTAGGCGTGCCCGACGTGGGGCACGTCGTTGACGTAGAAGATCGGCGTGGTGTGGTAGCTGGTGGTCATCGCTGTCGGTACGCGGCCAGGGCGGCCGCCCAGACCTCCTTCACGGGCACGCCCTTCTCGGCCGCCCGCCGCTGGCAGTCCTCGAACTCGGGCTGCGCGTTGGTGACGCGTCCGGCGCGCAGGCCCAGCTTCACCGACACCTCGCCGTAGGGCGTGGCCACCGCCACCGAGCGCCGCTCGAGCACCGTGCGCTCCCACTCCTGGCGGCGCACTCCCAGGGTGGTCGTCTCCGCGAAGAGGACCTCCTCCAGGACCTCGCGCCGCGACGGCGCGCACAGCGCGGTCACGAGCACGCCGGGGCGCGCCTTCTTCATCTGCACCGCCGTGTAGTAGACGTCGAGCGCCCCCGCCTCCAGCAGCCGGTCCATGAGGGGCCCCAGGAGCTGCGGCGGCATGTCGTCCACCTCGGTCTCCAGGACGAGCACGCGCTCCTCGGGGGCCCCCTCTTCCCCCACCACCACGCGCAGGACGTTGGGCCGGCCGGGGGTGTCACGGCTTCCCGCCCCGTGGCCGACGGCCTCGGGCACGCAGGCGGGCAGGGGGCCGTAGGCCTGGGCGTGGCCGGTCACGAGCAGGGCTCCGGTGGGCGTGAGCAGCTCGCCCTCGCCGGCGGCATAGACGGGGACGCCCTTCACCAGCAGCGCGGTGGCGGGAGCGGGCACGGGGAAGGTGCCGTGCTCCATGCGGACGGTGCCCGTGCCCAGGTTGAGGGGGGAGGCCACGATGCGGCCTGCCCCCAGCCACTCGAGGCCGATCACGCCGCCCACCACGTCCACGATCGCGTCCAGGGCCCCCACCTCGTGGAAGTGGACGTGGTCGGGAGTGGTGCCGTGCACGGCGGCCTCCGCCTCGGCCAGGCGGCGGAAGAGGGCGGCGGCCCTCGTCCGGATGGACTCCGGCAGCGCGCTCGACTCGATCAGGCCCAGGATGTCGCCCAGGCCCCGGTGCCCGTGGTCGTGGCCCTCCGCGACCACGGTGACCTGGGTGGCCCGCAGACCCGCGCGCTGCACGGGGGCGGCCTCCAGGCGGTAGCCGCGCAGGGGCAGCTTCTCGAGCTCCGCGCGCAGGGCGTCGAGGGGGAGACCGACGTCCACCAGCGCGCCCAGGAGCATGTCGCCCGCGGCGCCGGACGCGCAGTCGAGGTAGAGAAGGCGGCTCACAGCACGCCCCGCTGCTTCAGGCTCACGAAGCGCCCCGCTCCCAGCACCAGGTGGTCGAGCACCTCGATGCCCATGAGGCTTCCCGCCGAGGCCAGCCGGCGCGTGAGGGAGAGGTCCTCCGCCGACGGCTCCGGGTCGCCCGAGGGATGGTTGTGGAAGAGGAGGATGGCGGCGGCGCGCGCCGAGACGGCCTCCCGGAAGACCTCGCGCGGGTGCACCAGGCTGGAGGTGAGGCAGCCGACGGAGACGACCACCTCCCGGCGGAGCCGGTGGCGGACGTCGAGGGCCAGCAGGCCGAACGTCTCCACGGGACGCGCGCCGTAGCGCGGGAGGAGGTAGCGGCCGGCCGCCTCGGGCCGGCCCAGGATCGGCGCCGCCGACGGGCTCTCGGAGGCCAGGCGCGCCCCCAGCTCCAGGGCGGCCACCACGCGCGCCGCCTTGGCCTGTCCCAGGCCGGGGGTGCGCAGGTCGAGGAGGCCCGCCCCGGCCAGGCCGCGCAGCCCGTCCGCGAGCAGCCGCTCGGCCAGGTCGAGGGCGGAGGCCCCCCGCGTCCCCGTGCCCACGAGCAGGGCCAGCAACTCGCGGTTGGAGAGGGCGGAGGCGCCATGCCGAAAGAGGCGCTCGCGCGGACGCTCCTCGGCGGGGAGGTCGCGCACGCGGCGCGGTGCGGGCGTCCGCTCGTTTCGTGGGGCGAGGTGCATGCCAACCGAAACCGTCATCTTACCTTGAGGTCTCCGGGGGGCTCGAGACCGGCGCGGGAGCGGCGGCGGCGGCCCATCGCCGGCGCGCTTTGACGCCGCGCGGCGAAACCCAATAATCGCCGCGCCATGCACGCTCCCGGGTCCGAACGCACGGCCCTGCCCGCCTCGGTGGCGGTGGCGGCGGTGGTGGTGGGCCTGCTGGCCATGCAGGTCGTCACCGTCCTCGTCGTGCCGCGCGGCCTCCGCCTCGCCCTCGCCGCCTCGGAGATCACGCTGGTCCTGCCCGGCCTCCTGGCCGCGGTGGCCTTCGGCCTGCCCCTGGCGCGGAGCCTGGGGCTGCTGCCCCTCGAGCGCCGGGCCGCCCTCCTGGTCTGCGCCGCCGGGGCCACGCTCTGGGCCTTCAGCCTCGGCCTCTTCGAGCTGCAGTACGCGGTGTGGGCGCCGCCGCCCGGCTACCTGGAGGCCTTCCAGCGGCTGCACGAGGCCCTGCGGCCCGCGGGTCCCGCGGACGCCCTGGTCTCGGTGGCGGCCATCGCCCTGCTCCCCGCGCTGGCCGAGGAGACGCTGGTGCGCGGCCTGGTCCTGCCCGCCCTCCTCGCGCGCACGGGAGCCGCCGCCGCCGTGGTCGTCTCCGCCGCGCTCTTCGCCTTCATCCACCTCGACCCCTATCGCACGCCGTTCACCCTCGTCCTCGGCCTCGCCCTGGGCTGGCTCAGGATCCGCACCGGCACCCTCACCGCGTGCGTCGTCGCGCACGCCCTCCTCAACACCATCACCTTCGTGGCCGCGCCCCTGACCGACGACCCGTCGGCGGGCCTGCCCCCGCCCCAGCCCCTGCTCGGGGCCACCCTGTTCGTCCTGGGCGGGGCGGCCAGCGCGTGGGTCATGCGCCTCCTCTCGTTGACCCCGCCGGGACCGCCGCCTAGACTCGATCCATGAAGCGCACCGCCCTCGTCTTCGCCGCCGTGGCCGTCGTCGCATCGCTCGGGGAGGCGCCGCGCGCGCGCGCGAGCGAGGCGGTGCGGGTGGCGGCACGCGCGGCCGCCCCCGCCGCTCCGCTGCCCGCCTACCGGGAGGGAGAGGTCATCGTGGAGTTCCGCGCGGGCACGCGCGAGCTCGACGTGGAGCGGGCCGTCCGCGCCGCCCGCGGCGTGCGCGCGCGCTCGCACGGCGGGGCCCCGCGCTACCTGGTGAGTCTGGAGGCGGGCGCGCCCGTGGCGGAAGCCGTGCGCCGCCTCCAGGCCCTGCCGGAGGTGGCCTACGCCGAGCCCAACACGATGGCCCGCGCCTTCCAGCGGGAAGGGCACTTCGCGCCCAACGACCGCCTCTACGGGCTGCAGTGGCACCTGCGCATGGTGGACTCGGAGCGCACCTGGGGGATCCAGCGCGGCGACGCCTCGGTGGTGGTGGCCGTCCTCGACAGCGGCATCGCCTACGAGGACTTCGGCGTGTTCCGCAAGGCCCCCGACTTCGGCACCACGCGCTTCGTGGCCGGCTTCGACTTCGTGAACGGCGACACGCACGCCAACGACGACAACTTCCACGGCACGCACGTGGCCTCCGTCATCGCCGAGTCCACCGACAACGCGGAGGGCGTGGCCGGCCTGGCCTTCGGCACCGCCATCATGCCGGTCAAGGTCCTCGACGAGGAGGGCACCGGGTCCTTCTTCGACATCGCGGCGGGCGTCGACTTCGCGGTGTCCAACGGGGCCAAGGTCATCAACTTGAGCCTGGGCACGGACACCTGCACCGGCAGCAACACCACCATGGCCAACGCCGTCAACCGCGCGGTGGCGGCGGGAGTGACGGTGGTGGCGGCGGCGGGCAACGAGGGCGACGTCAACCCCTGCGTGAAGTTCCCCGCCCGCCTGCCCAACGTGATCGCGGTGGGGGCGGTGGACGGCCGCAAGGCGCGGGCGCCGTACTCCGACTTCGGGAACGAGCTCGACCTGGTGGCCCCGGGGGGCGACCTCGACCGCGACGACACCGGCACCGACGGGCGCCCGGACGGGCGGCCCGACGGCATCCTGCAGCAGACCTTCGATCCCGACACCGCCTTCTTCGACGGCCGCTACGACGACTTCGCCTACTTCTTCGTGGTGGGGACCAGCCAGGCCGCGCCCCACGTGTCCGCGCTGGCCTCCCTCCTCTACCGCCAGGGCATCACCGATCCCGTGGCCATCCAGCGCGCCATCGAGCTGACGGCAGAGGACCTGGGCGCGGCCGGCCGCGACGACCAGTTCGGGCACGGCCTCATCCGTCCCAGCGTGGCGCTGTCGGGCCTGGGCCTGAACCAGCAGCCCTGAGCACGGCGCGCGCATCCGTGCCCGGCGACCGGCGGGTGGTGTTCCGTCCTTGAGCCTCGGCCACGCAGGCTGGCTGCGCATTTTGCATTGGGGGCCGGCCAGGCCCTACAATGAAGCGTCGATGGTGAACGTTTCCATGACCGGCGGGAGCGTGATCGTCACTCCGGCCCCGCCGGGGTCGCTCTACCCGAGCGCCATGCGCGACGTCGCGGGCAAGCGGCGGCGCCGGCGCTCCCCGAGCGCCCGCGCCCGGCAGGCGGTGCCCCTCGTCCTGGTGGTGGACGACGTCGCCGACCAGCGCGACATCTACAGCCAGTACCTGCGCTTCCTCGGCTACCGCGTGGAGACGGCGGTCAACGGCTTCGACGCCCTGGCCAAGGTCCGCGCGCTGGACCCGGACCTCGTGGTGATGGACCTATCGATGCCCCTCATGGACGGCTTCGAGGCGACGCGCGCCCTCAAGGCCGATCCCGCGACGCGGGACATCCCCATCATCGCCCTGACCGCCTATTCCCTGCACCTGCCCGAGGAGTGGGCGCTCTCCGCCGGCTGCGCCGCCTACCTGCGCAAGCCCTGCCTGCCCGCGGACCTGGAGTCCACCATCCGCAAGGCGCTCTCCGGGTCGCCTAGCTGACGGGCTGGGCGGAGGAGAGCGAGCGCACGAAGCTCTCCAGACGGACCCGGTCGTCGGGGCCCATCTGGACGAACTCGATCCCCATCTCGTAGCTGCCGGGCTCGTCGTCCAGCACCTCGAAGAACGAGGCCACCCGGCCCTCGAAGCGGATGGGGGGGAAGCCGACGGGCTGGATCTCCATGGCGTAGACCTCGTCCACGTCGAGGCGGTGGCGGGTCTCGATGAGCATGCCCGAAAGGCTGACCAGGCGGACGGAGAGGGACTCGGAGGTATCCAGGAAGGCCTTGCCCGGGGCCTCGATCTGGAAGCGGATCCCGCCCAGGCGCGCCTCCTCGGAGACCTTGTGCGCCTCGATGAAGTCGAGGAGGCCCTGCAGCTTCTCGTTGAGGACGTCGGTGAACTTCAGCCCCGCGGAGTACTCGGCCACCGATTCCTCGGCCACGCGGCGGAGCCCGCTCAGGACCGACCACACCACGAGACCCTTGACCGCCACCAGGCGGGTCTCCATCTCCAGGCTGAGCGTGTACTCGGAGCCGATGTTCAGGCGGCGGTCGGCGCGGATGGCGACGCCGCCCAGGGAGAGGTTCAGGACCTCCACCTGCGACGCGAAGACCATCTTCCCGTGGACCCCCTCGACGGTGAAGCGGGGGTACCGGCGCTTTTCGAGCACAGGGGACGTACATTAGCGCGAACCCGCCATCCTCGCCACAGCGCGCGACCCGGGGGTTATGATCCCGGGCGGAGGACATCGCATGACCCACCGCCCTGCCGTCTGGATGCGGGCCGCCGGCGCCGCCGCCCTCCTGGTCGGCGCGCCGGAGCTCGCGCGCGCCGACGAGGTGGGCATCGTGCTCGAGGCCGGGTACGCCGACCTGACCAACGCCTCCCGCAGCGCGGAGGCGGTGTTCGACGGCTCGTCCGGCGGCTTCACGGGAGGGGCGCAGGTGCGCTTCTCCCTGGGCCGGCGCTTCTTCGCCGCCGGGGGCGCGCGCTACTTCTCGCGCACGGGCGAGCGCGTCTTCGTGGCGGACGAGGACGCCCCCGTGTTCCCCCTGGGCCATCCCCTCGAGGTCAGGCTGCTTCCCGTCTTCGGCCTCCTGGGCTACCGGTTCTCCGAGGGCAAGCTGGCGCCCTACGCGAGCCTGGGCGCGGGCGCCGCCTGGTATCGCGAGGAGAGCACGGTGGGCGGCATCACCACCTCCGAGAGCCGCACGAAGTTCACCGCGATGGCCATGCTCGGCGCGGAGTACGGCCAGGGCACCATCCGCTTCGGCGCGGAGCTGGGCTACTCCCTCATCCCCAACGCCGTGGGCCTGGGCGGCGTCTCCGCCGTGTACGGCGAGGACGACCTGGGCGGCCTGAGCATCGTGGGACGCGTCGTCATCGTCCCCTGAGCGTGCCCTACCGCGAGCGGCCCCCGCTGCCCGCCCTCCGTCCCTGGGTGGAGTGCGTGTGGAGCATCGAGGGCGGGGACGAGGACGAGAAGGACGCCGTGGAGCGCATCCTGCCCGACGGCTGCCCCGAGCTGGTCGCCCACCTCGGCGCCCCCTTCGCCCGCTGCGAGGGCCCCGGCCGGTGGCAGAGGCAACCCCGCCTGTTCCTGGTGGGCCCGCTGACGCGCTTCCTCCTCATCCGGAGCACGGGCGTGCCCGCCACCGTGGGCGTGCGCTTCCGTCCCGCGGGCGCCTCCGCGTTCTTCCCCCAGCCCATGGCCGAGATCCGCGACACGCTGGTGGCCCTCGAGGACCTCTGGGGGGCGCGCGCGCGGCGCCTCGAGGACCGCCTCCTCCACGCCCCCGCCGCCGGCCGCGGCGGCCTGCTCGAGGCGGCCCTGACCGCGGCGCGGCGGCCCGAGTGCTCGTGGGCGCGCTCCGTGCACGCCACGGTGAACGAGATCGTGCAGCGCCGGGGAGCGGTGAGCGTCGCCTCCCTGGCGCGCGGCGCCGCGGCCAGCCCGCGCCAGCTGGAGCGGCGTTTCGCGCAGGCGGTGGGCGTCGGTCCGCGCATGCTCGCGCGGATCATGCGCTTCCAGCACGTGTTCGAGCTGAGGCACGGGGCGCCGGCGGGCTGGGCGGCCCTGGCCGCGGACGGCGGCTTCTTCGACCAGCCCCACCTCATCCGCGACTTCCGCACGTTCTCCGGCCAGGCCCCCTCGGAGCTGCTGGGGACGCAGGGGGCGCTGTCGCGCGCCTTCACCTCGCCGGAGCGCCTGGCCGCCCTCTTCGCCGGCTAGGCGGGCGGCGTCGCGTTCGTACAAGACCGACCGGCTAGAGTATTCCCGAACCGTGAACAGCCGCCGTCTGCAGTGCAGACCGCGCGGGAGGCAACCGATGAAGACGCCGAGCTTCCTGGCCCTGATCGTCCTCTGCCTGCCGTCCGCACCCGTGCGCGCGGGCGACGCCCTCGACGACCTCGCCTGGATCGCGGGCACGTGGGAGGGAACCGCCGACGGCATGGCCATGGAGGAGCACTGGCTCGAGCCATCGGGCGGCACCATGCTCGGCCTCCACCGCGACGTGGCCGGCGGCCGCACCGTCTCCTTCGAGTTCCTGCGCATCGAGGCGGGGCCGGACGGGGTGGCCTACGTGGCGCAGCCCGGCGGCCGGCCGCCCACGCGCTTCGCCCTCGTGGAGCGCGGCAAGGACCGCGTGGTCTTCGCCAACCCCGCCCACGACTTCCCGCAGCGCATCCTCTACTGGCGCGACGCGGCCGGGCTGCACGCCCGCGTGGAGGGCAAGGAGAAGGGCGTGGACCAGGCCATGGAGTGGACCTGGCGGAAGGCGCGCTGAACCCGCTCCCCGCGCCCCCGCGGCGGGCTACTCGCCCGGCTTCCCCAGGCCCATGTCCTCCAGGACCCGGGCATCCTCGCGCCAGCGCTCGCGCACCTTCACGAAGAGCCCGAGGAACACGCGCGTGCCGAGGAAGGCCTCGATCTCCTGGCGGGCGGCCGTGCCCACCGCCTTGAGCATCGAGCCCCCCTTGCCGATGAGGATGCCCTTCTGGCTCTCGCGCTCCACGAGGATGCTGGCCTCGATCCGCACCAGGCCCTCCTCCTCCTTGAAGGACTCGACCACCACCCCGCTGGCGTAGGGAACCTCCTCGCGGGTGAGGCGCAGGATCTGCTCGCGCACCATCTCGCCCACGAAGAAGCGCTCGGGCTGGTCGGTGAGGAAGTCCTCCGGGTAGAGGGGGGGCGACTCGGGCAGGTGCGCGACCAGGCGCTCGGCCAGCACCTCCACGTTCTCCCCGCTGCGCGCGGAGAAGGGCACGATCTCCACGAAGTCGAGCAGGCCGCGGAACTGGTCGATCACGGGCAGGATGCGGGGCTTGGCCACGGCGTCGATCTTGTTGATGCCGAGCATGACGGGCGTGCCCGAGGCGCGCAGGACCTCCTTCATGTGGCGGTCGCCCGGCCCGTAGGCCTCGGTCACGTCGATCATCCACAGGGCGAGGTCCACCTGGCCCAGGCTCCTCACCGCCGTGTCCACCATGCGCTCGTTCATGCGGTGCATGGGCTTGTGCACGCCCGGGGTGTCGAAGAGCACGAGCTGGCCGGAGGGGCGGTTGACCACGGCCAGGATCCGGTTGCGCGTGGTCTGCGGCTTGTCGGAGACGATGGAGACCTTCTGGCCCACCAGGCGGTTCACGAGGGTGGACTTGCCCACGTTGGGCCGCCCCACCACGGCCACGAAGCCCGCGCGGAACCCGGCGGGCGGGGCGGGGGGCCCGGGCTCCCCGCTCACGGCGCGGCTTCCGCGGGCGGACGCTTGCGCCGGAAGCGCACGCGGTTGACCCGCTTGCTCTCCGCGTCCACCACCTCCAGCGTGAACCCCTTGTAGTCCACGCTCTCCCCCTCGCTGGGCACGCGGCCGAAGGCGGTGGTGACGAGGCCGCCCACGGTGTCCACGTCCTCCCCGTTGCTGAGGGTGGTCTCCAGGGCCTGCTCCAGGCGCTCCACGTTCACGCGGCCGGCCACCAGCACGCTGCCGTCGCCTTCCACGGCGATGGGCTCCGTCTCCACGTCGTACTCGTCCTTGATCTCGCCCACCAGCTCTTCCACGATGTCCTCCACGGAGGCCAGGCCGGCGGTGCCCCCGTACTCGTCCACCACCACGGCGAAGGTCGTGCGGCGCTCCTGGAAGTCCTTCAGCAGCTCGGCGATCTTCTTCGTCTCCGGCACCAGGTACACCGGCCGCACCAGCGGGCGCAAGGGCGCGCTTTCCTGGCCGTCGAACTCGAGCACGTCGCGGACGAGGATCACCCCCTGGATGTCGTCGAGGTTCTCCCCCGTGACCGGCACCCGGCTGTACTTGGTCTCGCGCAGCACCCGGCGCAGGTCGCCCAGGGTGCCGTCGATGGGGATGGCCACGATGTCCGGGCGCGGCGTCATCACGTCGCGCACCTGGGTCATCTCGAAGCGCGTGACCGCTTCGATGAGCCGGCCCTCGTCCTCGTCGTGCACGGGAGGGGGGGGCACCTCGGGGGGGGGCGCCTCCGCCCCCACCTCCGCCTCCCCCGACTGCATGGCCCGCGCCTTCTGCTTGCGCAGGGCGGCCACCACCGGGCTCAGGGCGTGGGCGTAGAGGTGGAAGCCGGGCAGGAGCAGGAGCAGCGACCGCTCGGGGTTCCGCCGCACGAGGGCGTAGGGCACGCTCAGCCGCAGCAGGAGCAGGTAGGCCACCATCATGAGGAAGGCCACCACGAGGGCCCAGCGGTCGATGAGGTCCATGAACAGCGAGGCCAGCACCAGGGTCATGGCCACGTGCGCGGTGTAGGTGCCCATGTGCACGGGCATGAGCAGGGTGGGCGGGTCGTCCAGGTAGCGGTTCACGAGCTCGGCGCGGGGGTTGTGCAGGGCGAGGTGGCCCAGCCGCCGCCGCTTGATCAGGTAGAAGGCCGCCTCCACCGCGGCCAGGGTCACGGAGAGGGCGGCCAGGACGATGAAGAGGACGACCTTGACCAGGCTCACAGGAGCCGCCTCCGCAGACGCCGCTCCAGCCGCTCCATGGCGCCGTCGTCCGTCTCGTGGTCGTAGCCCAGGACGTGCAGGAACCCGTGCAGGGCCAGCACGTCCAGCTCGCGGGCCAGGCTGCGGCCGCGCCCGCGCGCGTTGCGCGCGGCCGTCTCCACGCTGATCACGATGTCGCCCAGGCCCACCGCGCCTCCCGCCGGGAACGAGAGCACGTCGGTGGGCTTGTCCTTGCGCCGGTAGCGCGCGCTCAGGGAGCGGATGGCCCGGTCGCCCGTGAGCACCAGGGCCACCTCCCCCCTCACCCGGAGGGCGCGCGCCGCCCCCTCCAGGACGCGGCGCAGGCGCGCGGCGGCCACGCGCCGCCGGCGCTGGCGGTTCACCAGCACGACTTCGAGGCGTCCGCGTGGTTGGGTGGCGGGCATGGCGTCGGCGGCTACTTGGCCGGCGCCTGGCCGTAGGCCTCGTAGGCCTTGATCACGGCCTGCACGAGCTTGTGGCGCACGACGTCCCTCTCGTCGAAGTAGACGAAGGAGATGCCCTTGGTGTTGGCGAGCACGGCGATGGCCTCCACCAGGCCGGAGGTGCGGCCGCTGGGCAGGTCGATCTGCGTGATGTCGCCCGTGATGACGACCTTGGACCCGAAGCCGATGCGCGTGAGCACCATCTTCATCTGCTCCGGCGTCGTGTTCTGGGCCTCGTCGATGATGACGAAGGCGTCGTTGAGGGTGCGGCCGCGCATGAAGGCGATGGGGGCCACCTCGATGGCGTTGCGCTCCATGAGGCGCAGCACCTTCTCGTAGTCGATGAGGTCGTAGAGCGCGTCGTAGAGGGGCCGCAGGTAGGGGTCCACCTTCTGCTGGAGGTCGCCGGGCAGGAAGCCCAGCCGCTCGCCCGCCTCCACCGCCGGGCGCGCCAGGATGATGCGGCTCACCGACTTCGCGTTCAGGCTGGCCACGGCCTGGGCCACGGCCAGGTAGGTCTTGCCCGTGCCCGCGGGGCCGATGCCGAAGACCATGTCGTGGCGGGCGATCTCGTCGAGGTAGGTGCGCTGGTTGAGGCTGCGCGGCACCACCGTCTTCTTCGCCCCGCGCACGGCGGGGCGCATCAGGTACTCGCGCAGCTTGACGTCGCCGTCCTCGGAGAAGAGCTGGGCGGCCAGGCGCACGTCCCCCGCTCCCACGGCGTAGCCGTCCGCCATCATCTCGCCCAGCTGCCCGATGATCCGGGCCACCACGCGCTCCCCCTCCGTGTCGCCGTCGACCTGCAGCGCGTCGCCGTGGCTGCTGATGCGCACCTTGAGGCGCTCCTCCAGGAAGCGCAGGTTCTCGTCGTGGGTCCCGAAGAGAACCTCCGCTCCCCTCTCGGGGACGGGGACGCGCGTCATCTGGTCAGCAGCAGGCGGAAGAGAGCGGCGGTACGCCGCCGTGCGGACGGCGCGGGAAGCAAGGACGCGCGCTGACCATGGGTGAATTCAGCTTAAGCCCCGCCGCCGAGCGGGGTCAAGGCCGCCGGGAAGGGAGAAGCGCCGGCACCGCCTCCCTCCCTCACCGCCGCACGGGGACCAGCCCCAGGTCGCGCAGCTGCACGTCGCCCACGGGCGAGGGCGACCCGCTCATGAGGTCGGTGGCGGACGCCGTCTTGGGGAAGGCGATGACGTCGCGCAGGGAGTGCTCGCGGGCGAGGAGCATGACCAGGCGGTCCAGGCCCAGCGCGATGCCCCCGTGGGGGGGCGTGCCGTACTGGAGGGCGTCGAGGAAGAAGCCGAAGCGGTCGCGCGTCTCCTCTTCGCCGAGGGAGAGGACCTGGAAGATCCGGGCCTGGAGCGCGGAGTCGTGGATGCGGATGCTCCCCCCGCCAAGCTCGAGGCCGTTGAGCACGAGGTCGTAGGCCTTGGCCCGCACCGCGCCGGGGTCGCCGTCCAGCAGCGGCACGTCCTCGTCGCGGGGGGAGGTGAACGGGTGGTGCATGCTGACCCAGCGCCGCTCGCGCTCGTCCCAGTCCAGGAGCGGGAAGTCGGTCACCCACAGGAAGCGCCAGGCCTTCTCGTCCACCAGCCTGAGCTCGCGCCCCATCTCCAGGCGCAACACCCCCATGGCCGTGGAGACGGCGGCGGGCGCGTCCACGCCTACCAGGACCACGTCGTCGGGCTCGGCGCCCGCCTTCTGGAGCAGCCGCCGCGCCACCGCCTCGCTCGCCCCCTTGCGGACCAGGTTGCCCACGGCCTCCTCGGTGGCCTTGAGGGTGAAGAGGTTGCGCCGCGTGCCGCGCGCGTCGGGCACGATGCGCCCCAGCCACAGCTCCTCGTTGATCTTGCGCAGGCGGGTGCCGCTGACCCCGCCCGCGGCGGGGAGGGCCAGCGCGCGCGCGCGCGCGCCGCCCGCGATGAGGGCGGGGAAGCCCTCCAGGCCCAGGGCCGCCATCTCCTCGCTGACGTCGCTGAGGGTCATGGCGAAGCGCAGGTCGGGCTTGTCGGAGCCGAAGAGGTCCATGGCCTCGCGGTAGGTGAGGCGCGGGAAGGGCCGGGGCGCCTCGTCCCCCACCAGGCGGAGCAGGCGCTGCATCATGGGCTCGATCAGCTCCACGATCGACTCCAGGCGCGGGTAGGACATCTCGAGGTCGATCTGCGTGAACTCGGGCTGGCGGTCCGCGCGCAGGTCCTCGTCCCGGAAGCAGCGCGCGATCTGGAAGTAGCGGTCCAGGCCCGAGATCATGAGGATCTGCTTGAAGATCTGGGGGGACTGGGGCAGGGCGTAGAAGCTGCCATGGTGCACGCGCGAGGGCACCAGGTAGTCGCGCGCCCCCTCCGGCGTGGACTTGGTGAGGAACGGCGTCTCGATCTCGTAGAAGCCCTGCTCGTCCAGGTAGCGGCGCACCTCGAGGGCGACCTGGTGGCGCAGGCGGAGGTTGCGCTGCATGCGCGGGCGCCGGAGGTCGAGGTAGCGGTGGCGGAGCCGGATCTCCTCCGCCGTGGACAGCTCGTCCTCGATGGGGAACGGCGGCGTGCGCGCCTCCGAGAGCACGCGGATCTCGCGGGCCAGGACCTCCACGGCGCCGGTATCGAGCTTGGGGTTCACCGTCTCCGGGGAGCGGGCGGCCACCTCCCCCACCACGGCCAGGACCCACTCCGTGCGCACGCGGTCGGCGGAGGCGTGGGCTTCCGCCGACACCTCCGGGCGCGCCACCACCTGGCAGAGGCCCTCCCGGTCGCGCAGGTCGATGAAGACCACGCCGCCGAGGTCGCGCCGCGTGGCCGCCCAGCCCATGACCACCACCGTGCTGCCCACGTGCTCCGCGCGCAGGGTGCCGCAGTAGTGGGTGCGGGCGAGGTCGCCCAGGGTCTCCGCCATTGCCTAGGACTCCTTCTTGTCCACGAGGTGGGCGAACACGGCCGCGTCCGCCACCTCTTCCTGGGCCGAGCCGCGCATGTCGCGCACCGTCCACACGCCCTTCCTCCGCTCGTCCTCGCCGCGGAGGGCCACGAAGCGCGCCCCCAGCCGGTCCGCGCGCTTCATCTGCGCCTTGAGGCTCGATCCCTCGTGGTCCAGCAGCACGCGCAGCCCCGCCCGCCGCAGCCGGCCCTGGAGGAGCAGCGCGTCGTCGAGCGCCTCCGCGGCCAGGGGGGCCAGGAAGACGTCGGCGCGGCCCTCCCCCGCCGGCTCCGGCGCCAGCATGACGAGGCGCTCCATGCCCAGCGCGAAGCCGATGCCCGCGAGGTCGGGGCCGCCCAGGTCCCTCACCAGGCCGTCGTAGCGCCCGCCGCCCAGCACGCTGTTCTGGGCGCCCAGGGCGCCGCTCAGCACCTCGAAGGTCGTGCGCGTGTAGTAGTCGAGGCCCCGCACCAGGCGGTGGCTCAGCCGGTAGGGCACGCCCATGAGCTCGAGCTGGCGCCGGACCTCCGAGAAGTGGTCGCGGCACTCCGCGCAGAGGTGGTCCGCCACGCGCGGCAGCGCTTCGATGACGGGCTGGTCGGCGGGCACCTTGCAGTCGAGCACGCGCAGCGGGTTGGTCTCCGTGCGCCGCTGGCAGTCCGCGCACAGCTCCGCGGTGTGCCGCCGCAGGGCGGCGCGCAGCGCCTCCACGTAGGCGGGCCGGCAGCGCGCGTCGCCCACCGAGTTGAGGACGAGAAGGCCGTCGCGCACGCCGCACTCCTCCAGGTAGCGCAGGGCGACCTCGATGACCTCCACGTCGATGGAGGGCCGGGTGAGGCCGAAGGCTTCCACGTCGACCTGGTGGAACTGCCGGTAGCGGCCCTTCTGCGGCCGCTCGCGCCGGAACATGGGACCCATGGCCCAGACCTTGAGGGCGGGGTCGGTGTTGGCCAGGTTGTGCTCGATGACCGCGCGCACGATGCCGGCGGTGGCCTCCGGGCGCAGGGTCAGCGAGCTCCCGTCGCGGTCGTCGAAGGTGTACATCTCCTTGGCCACGATGTCCGTCTCCTGGCCGATGCCGCGGGCGAAGAGCTGGGTCTCCTCGAACACCGGGGTGCGGATCTC
Source organism: Vicinamibacteria bacterium (assembly GCA_036556965.1). Lineage (GTDB taxonomy): Bacteria > Acidobacteriota > Vicinamibacteria > Fen-336 > Fen-336 > DATBIO01. The sequence goes on along the minus strand of DATBIO010000306.1, from coordinate 721 downwards.
GCGATAGCCGTAGCGCGCGAAGAGGGAGCGCGCCGCCGCCTCCACGCGGTGCCAGGCGCCCACCTCGTCGGGCAGGATGTCGCGCGTGCCCTTGACGGCACGGACCGGCTCCTTCTTCACCGCGTCACTTCTTGGCGAGCTCGGCCAGGTAGCTCTCCTTGTAGTCGAAGTAGTTGCTCGCGTAGCGCCGGATGCCCGCCCGCTCCTCCTCCGTGACCTGGCGGCGGAACCTCGCGGGCTGGCCCATGACCAGGCTGCCGGGGGGGATGACCATGCCCTCGGGGACGAGGGTGCCCGCGGCCACGATGCACTCCTCCCCCACGTGGGCGTCGTTGAGGACGATGGCGCCCATCCCGATCAGGCAGAAGGAGTCGATGCGGCAGCCGTGCAGGGTGACGGAATGGCCCACGGTGACGTGGTCGGCCACCACCGTGGGATGCCGGTCCTTGAACACGTGCACCACGCAGTTGTCCTGGATGTTCGAGTAGGCGCCGATGCGGATGTGGTGGACGTCACCGCGGATCACGGCGTTCATCCAGACGCTGGCGTGGTCGCCCAGCTCCACGTCCCCGATCACCTGCGCCGACTCGTCCACGAACACGCGCGCGCCGAGGCGGGGGCTCACCCCTTTGTAGGATCGGATCATCGCCGCCCGCCCCCGCGCCTCAGAGGTGCTGCTGGAAGAACGTCCACTGCCCGAGGGAGAAGCCCTTCTTGAGCG
>DATBIO010000305.1:0-5162 GCA_036556965.1 Vicinamibacteria bacterium | reverse complement strand
CGAGCACGCTCTCCATGAAGGTGAAGAGCCGGCGCCGCACCTCCGCCGGGAGGTTCGGGTACCAGACGGGGCTCGCCATCACGAGGCCGCGGAAGGCGAGGAAGGGGGCGGCCACCTCCAGCACTCCCTCGTCGCCGCTTCTCTCGAGGTAGCGGTCCCAGAAGCGGCGGAAGAGGGCCTCCAGCGGACCCTGCAGCCGGAGGTGGCGCTGCAGCGAGAAGAACAGGTAGTTCATGGTGAGGCAGGCGACGTCGTCGGCGGGATCGCCCCACTCGCCGCGCGCCCGGTCGAGGACGGAGAAGTCGGTGCCCTCGCGGAAGAGGATGTTCCAGGGATGGAAGTCGCCGTGGACCTGGCGCAGGCGGTCGACGCGCCGCCGCAGCCTCCAGCGCCAGGCGACGCACCGCTGCTCGAGGCGCTCCAGGCGCTCCCAGGTGATGTCGCCGTGGCACGGCGGGTAGCTGTCGGCCACGCCCATCACGCACTCCCCGTGGCCCACCAGCTCGCGCAGGCGCCGCACGTAGAGGCCGGGGTCCGGTCCGCGCAGGCGGTGGATCTCCACGAGGAAGTCGCACAGGGCGTCGGCGCGCGCGCGGTCGAGGTCGGTGGCCGCCTCCCCGTCCCGCAGCCGCTGCAGGTCCTCGAAGTACCCGCGTCCGGGCACGAACTCCATGAGCACGAACATCTCGTCGAGGTCGCCCAGCGACACGAGCCGGCCGTCGCGCCGGAAGCCGCCCACGTCCAGGGACCGCGCGTGGCGGGGCATGCGGTTGAAGGCGCGGTGGTCCCAGAGCAGCACCTGGGCCCGGTCCTCCATGCCCTCGTGCCCGAACGCGCCCGGGCTCAGCGTCTCCAGGACCGCGGCGCGCGGCTCCCCGTGCTGCCGGTACTCCACGCGGACGGGGACGCCGTAGCCGTATCCCTTGAGACCGCCTTCCTGCGGCGGCTGGCCCAGCGCGGCCAGGCCCGTCACCTCCACTCCCGGGCCGACGATCTCGGCCAGGTAGCGGGCGAGGGCGTCGGGTGAGAGATCGGGCACGGTCAGGCTCCAGGGCGCCGCTCGGCCACGGTCGCCCCCCGTGTCCAGGGTCCGCCGCGGGCCATCGCGCGGCCATGGATCGCAGGATCCATGGACCCCACGCGGCGGCGCCTGGCATCGGGATTGCGGTCACCGGAGCCGGAGCCGCCTTGGCGCGCAACATCCGCGGGCGACCGGCGACGGGGGCGGCGACACGCGCCGGCGCGGACGACCACCGAGGCCGGGGGAGCCGGCCCGCGTGACCACGTGGCTCGCCAGCCTGCTGAGCGTGATCGCGGTGAGCCTGGTCTCGCTGGTGGGCCTGGCCGTCCTCTCCGGGGGCGAGGCGCGCGTGCGGCGCACGGCGACCGCGCTGGTCGCCTTCGCCGTGGGCACGCTCCTGGGCGACTCCTTCATCCACCTCCTGCCGGAGGCCTTCGCCGGGGCCGGCCCGGCCCTGGCGCCGTCGCTCCTCGTCCTCGCCGGCCTGCTCCTGTTCTTCGTGGTGGAGAAGCTGCTGCGCCACCGGCACCGCATCCCGCATCACGGGCCGTGCGCGCACGAGGACGCGCGCCGGGAGCTCGCCGCCATCAACGTGGTCGGCGATGCGCTGCACAACCTGATGGACGGCGCCGTGATCGCCGCCAGCTACCTGGTGAGCCCGCGTCTGGGGCTGGCCACCACCCTGGCCGTCCTCTTCCACGAGATCCCGCAGGAGCTCGGAGACTTCGGCGTCCTGGTGCACAGCGGGCTGGGGGTGCGCAAGGCCGTCCGCCTCAACCTCCTCTCGGCCGGCGCCGCGGGCCTGGGCGCACTGGTGGCGCTGGCCGCGGGCTCCGTGGCCGGGGCCTGGGTGGCGCGCGTGGCCGTGCCCATGGCCGCGGGCGGCTTCGTCTACATTGCCGCCGCCGACCTCATCCCGGAGCTCCAGCACGACCGCAGCCTGCGCGGGCTCCTCGGCCAGTCCGCCCTCATCACCGCGGGCATCGCGGTGATGGCGGCCCTCACGATGATGGAGTCCCCGTGACCGCCCCCCCGCGCGCCGGCGCCGAGACCGCCGGCCAGCTCATGGTGACGCGCGTGCCCACGGCCCCCGCCTCCGCCCTGGTGGCGGACCTCCTGCCGGCCCTCCGCGGAGGGATCGGCGACGAGGTGGACGCCCTCTTCGTGGTCGACGCGTCGCGGCGTCTCGTGGGGTCCTGCTCCCTGGCCGCCCTGCTGTCCGCGCCGGAGGGCACCCGCGTCGGCGGCCTCTGCCGTCCCGCGGCCATGGTGCGGGAAGGGACGGACCAGGAGCACGTGGCCATGCAGGCCGTGCACCACCGGACGGGCTCCGTGGCCGTGGTGGACGACGAGGGGCGCTTGCTGGGCGTGGTGCCGGGGGCGCGTCTCCTGCTCGTGCTGCACCGCGAGCACGTGGAGGACCTGCACAAGCTCGCGGGCATCCGGCACGAGACGGCGCAGGCCGAGCACGCGCTGTCCGACCCGCCCCTCCGCCGCGCCCGCCACCGGCTGCCGTGGCTCCTCGTGGGCCTGGCCGGCAGCGCGGTGGCCACCGCGGTGACCGCCGCCTTCGAGGGGAGGCTGGAGGCTCGGGTGGCCCTGGCCTTCTTCCTCCCCGCCATCGTCTACCTCGCGGACGCCATCGGCACGCAGACGGAGACGGTGGCGGTGCGCTTCCTCTCCCTGGGCGGCGGCCGGACGAGGATCGGGTCGCTCCTGCGCGGCGAGGCCCTGACCGGCCTCGTGGTGGGCCTCTCGCTGGGCGGCCTCGCCGCGGGCGGCGTCTGGGCGGCCTTCGGGGACGCGCGCCTGGCCGGAGCGGTCGGCCTCTCCGTGGTCGCCGCGGGCACGGTGGCCACGACCATCGGGATGGTCCTGCCGTGGCTGCTCACGCGCCGCGGGCTGGATCCGGCCTGGGGCAGCGGGCCCCTGGCCACCGTGATCCAGGACGTGCTCAGCATCCTGGTGTACTTCGCCATCGTGGTCCTGTTGATGCCCCGCTGAGCGCCCGCCACCCGCTCGTGTGCGAGCGCGCGTCCCTCCGTGCCGAAGCCCGCACAGCCACGGCGCCGCGCGCCGCCGCGCGCGGCCATCCACGCGTGGAGAGGCGCGGCATGCGCGTTGCTGTCTGCACGTCCAGGCCCGGCTCGCCGTGCGCGAGCCGTCCTCGGACCGAGCCGACGCACGCGGGAAAGGAGTCTCCCATGGCGATGAGTGAGCGCCTCGCACAGCTCCTGGTTTCCGAGCACGCCCCCTACCGGCTGCTGCCGCACGACGACGCCATCGACGCCGCGCACCTCGCGGCGGTCAGCCACGTCTCCGGACGCGCCCTGGCCAAGGGCGTGGTCCTGCGCGACGCCGGGGGCGAGTTCCTCATGATGGTCGTCCCCGCCCACTGCCAGCTCGACCTCGGCATGGCGGCGCGCGCCACGGGGCGGCCCGGCCTGCGGCTGGCCACGGAGGCGGAGTTCGCGCCGCTGTTCCCCGACTGCCAGCTGGGGGCGATGCCTCCCTTCGGCGACCTGTATGGGCTGCCCGTCTACGTGGACGGGTGTCTGCGCGCGGCCCCGGAGATCTTCTTCCGCGGCGGCACCCACCACGAGCTGGTGGGGATGCGCTTCGCGGATTACCAGTCCCTGGCCAAGCCGGTGACGAGCCAGTGGTGCTTCCACTCCATGGCCAAGGCGGCCTGACGGGAGCCCCGGCCATGATGCCTCTCCGCGATCCCGCGGCCGTGCCCTTCACGGACCGCGCCGACGCCGGCCGTCGTCTCGCCCGCGAGCTGGCAAGGTTCGGCGCCGAGCGCCCGGTAGTGCTCGGCCTGCCGCGCGGAGGCGTGGTGGTGGCGGGAGAGGTCGCGCGTGCCCTGGACGCTCCCCTCGACGTGTGGATCGTCCGCAAGATCGGGGCGCCCGGCTACCCGGAGCTCGGCATCGGCGCGATCTCCGAGGGCGGCCTCCGCGTCGTGGATCGCGGGACGGCCGACTCGGTGGGCGCCTCCGACGCCGATATCGAGCGCATCGCCCAACGCGAGGCGGCGGAGGTGGAGCGTCGCGTCCGCCTGTATCGCGGCGACCGCGAGCCCCCGGACGTGCGGGGCCGCACCGTCATCGTGGTGGACGACGGCATCGCCACCGGCGTCACCGTGCGCGCGGCGCTGCGCGCGCTGCGGCAGCGGGCGCCGCGCCGACTGGTGCTCGCCGTGCCCGTGGGCGCCCCGGAGAGCCTGCGCGCGCTCCTTTCCGACGTGGACGAGCTCGTCTGCCTGGAGGCGCCCGCGCGGCTGAGGGCGGTGGGGCAGCACTACCGCGACTTCCGGCAGGTGGAAGACGACGAGGTCCTCGACGTCCTGGAGCGCGAGCGGCGGCGATGGGTGGGGCGGGTGCGCGAGAGACGGGCCTCATGAGGAGAGACCGGCCGCCGGTCACGGCCGCGCGCTTCCCTCGCCACGCCTGATCCGCCCCCGGCACGCACGCCAGGTCCAGGCGCCGAGCGCAACCGTTGCGCGCGGTCGCGCGCTCCGCCGCAAGTCTCTCGCCCCGATCCCTTCCACAGGCGCCCTTGCCGTGGCAGCGAAGTTGCTCATCGTCCACGCCGAAGGCGCGCGTGGCGCGCGTGACGGCGTCCGGTGTCGGACGCGAGGCTGGTCCGTCGGGAGGAGCCCGCGATGCAACGGTGCGAGGACGAGCGCGACCACGGGGGGCGCATCGTCATCGAGGGGGACGAGGCGCTGCGGGACCGGCTGGGCGCGGCCCTGCGGAGCACGCTGGGAGAGCGGCGCCGGTTCTATCGGGTGGCCATGCAGAGCGTGGGCCGCAACGGCGAGTTCCTGGTGACGGTCAGCAGCGCCAAGGGCCGCCTGCCCCTGCTGTTCGGTACGGAGGACGTCGAGCCGGGCCACGTGGCCAGCGTGGTGATGCAGAACGTCGAGCGCGTCGCCCTGTGACGGCCCGCCCGGCGGGCGCCCCGGTCGCGGCGCCCGGGCGGCGCCGGCGCCGGCGCGGGAGCCCAGGATGAGCCGGACGGGGGCCACGACACGACGTCGCCGGGGTGAGGGCCTCTCCCCCTTCCAGAAGCTGGAGGCGCAGGCGCGGCGCCTCAAGGCGTCCATGGTGGTGCTGGTCGTGCTCATCGCCCTGGC
>DATBIO010000304.1:0-8115 GCA_036556965.1 Vicinamibacteria bacterium | reverse complement strand
GCCCGCGAGCACGACGAGGTCTGCGCGCAGCCCGGGGGCGATCCGGCCGAGACGGCCCGGCTCACCGAACTTCGCGGCGGGCGCGACGGTGAGAGAGGTCAGGATCTGCGCGAACGTCATTCCTGCCTGGGCCATCAGTACGTACTCTTCGGTCGGGTCGTAGTCGTCCATTCCCCCGACGTCCGAACCGAAGAGGACGACGCCGCCCGTGGCGAGCCAGGCGGCCAATTGGCCGCTGCTCGTCTGGGCCGATCGCTCGCCGAGGGACGCGCGGTCGTGGCGAAGCTGGTACTTCCAGATCTTCAGCGTTGGTATCAGGCTGATCTTCGCCTCGCGCATCGCCGCCAGCACGGCGTGGTCCCACGGACCGGTCTGGGGCGTGGTGTGGGCGATGACGTCCACGCCGGCGTGCACGGCGGCCAGGACGCCGTCGCGGCTGCCCGGATGGGCGAACACCGGCTTCTTCCGCTGGCGGGCCTCGTTGACCGCGGCGCGAATCGTTTCGTGCGGCAGGACGGCAGACGGCGGACGGCCCCCGGCCGCGAACAGCTTCAGGCCATCGGTTCCGCTGTCGAGTAGGTTCCTGGCGGCCGTGACCGCCTCGGCCGGATCCGCCACCTCGGGCGTCGGAAACGACATGACCCCGAGCACGCCCAGGATGGCGGCCGGCGGCATCCAGCCCTTGCCGAGCAGCGCTTCGCCCGTCGAGCGGATCCGTGGACCGGGCACCTCGCCGGACTCGACACGGTCGCGGATGGTCCGGGTGTTCGCCCATGGCGAGCCGAGATCGAAGGCGCTGGTGAAGCCGTAGCGCGTGAGCATCGCTTGAAGCTGGAGCGCCAGTTCGGCAGCGGGGATGCTCGCGGCGTCGGCCCACTTCCGCTGGAAGAAGTGCACGTGGCTGTTCCAGAAGCCGGCCGTCACCGTCAGGCCGGAACAGTCCAGCGTGGGGACGCCGCTGGGCACCGGGACGGACCCGCGCGGGCCGACGGCGGCGATCACGCCGTCGCGGATGACGACCACGCCGTCCTTGATGGGCTGCTCCGTGGGGCCGCGGTAGATGGTGCCTCCGGTGAGGGCGAGCGGGCCGGCCGTCGGGGCTCGATCCTGAGGGCTCATCGCGTGGCTGGACGCCGCGAGGGCGAGGCCGAGGACGGCAACGAGCGCCCCCCATCGCGCCGGGTTCAGCATGGCGTCACCCGAAGGGTACCAGGAGGAGCCGTGACGGCCCTGCCCCGTGCGGTGAGACGTGGTCGGCACGTCCGGCGTCATCCACTCTCGGGCGCGGCCCGCCGTGGCCACGCGTACACGACCACATTGATGATGACGACCAGCCCGGCCAGGACCCACTGGGCCCGTCGCGTCAGGCCCGCTGGATACACGATGGGGACGATGTAGCGGTCGATGAAGCCGCCCTGGTAGCCCGCTTCCCCCGCGCGCTGGGCGAAGGCGTTCTCCAACGGGGTGAGCGGGCAGACGCGGCCGGGCATCACCTCGATGTAGATCCCCCAGACCGCGGCGAGGAGGTGGGGCACGACGAGCCAGCGGTAGCGGCGGGCCAGCAGGCCCCCGGCCACCACGAACAAGAGGAACGCCAGGTGGACGGCGACGGTGAGGTCGGCCAGCAGGCGATAGATCACGCGCCGCGTCCAGGCCTGCGGGCCGCCGCCGCGGACCCCGCCCCGGCGTAGAATCGCCGTTCCCGAACGGAGGCCGCCGAATGCACCAGGAGCACCACCGATGGTACTCGCACCGCCTGGGACGCGACATGGGGATCCGCGTCCACGGCCACTTCGGCGCGCCCATCCTGGTCTTCCCGACCAGCGCCGGGGACGAGTGGGAGTACGAGGGCCAGCACATGATCACCGCCCTGGCCCACCACATCGACGCGGGCAAGGTCAAGATGTTCTGCGTGGGCTCGGTGAACAACGACTCCTGGTACAACAAGCAGGCCCACCCGTTCCACCGCAGCTACGTGCAGGCGATGTTCGACGCCTACATCGCCTACGAGGTGGCCCCCTTCATCCAGGCTCACTGCCAGTCCCCGGGCATCGGCATCACGACCACGGGCAGCTCGTTCGGCGGCTACCACGCCGCGAACACGCTCTTCAAGCACCCGGACCTCTTCCGCCGCTGCCTGGCCCTGTCCGGCGTCTACGAGCTCAGCCGCTTCATGGACGGGATGCACGACGAGAACTTCTACTTCAACAACCCCGAGCACTACGTGGCCAACCTGGGCGACCCCTGGATCCTCGGCCAGCTCCACGGCTGCGACATCCACCTGGCCACCGGTCACGGGCCCTGGGAGGACAAGGGGCCCACCTACCGTTTCTCCGAGATCCTGCGGAACAAGGGTATCCCGCACAGCCTGGACGACTGGGGCGAGATGGGCGGGCACGACTGGCCGTACTGGAAGCTGCAGATGGACCGGTACATCGGCCAGCTCTTCTGAGAGCGCGCGGGCGGCGCCGCGCCTTGCGAGAATGGGGCGCCCGTCCATGACCGACAACGCCCCGCCCTCCCGCATCGGCCGCTACGAGATCCTGCGCCGGCTCGGCGAGGGCGGCATGGGCGTGGTCTACGTGGCGCGCGACCCCGACCTGGACCGCCAGGTCGCCCTCAAGACGCTGAAGGTCGAGAGCCGGGACGACACCGCGCGCCGGCGCTTCCGGCGCGAGGCCCGGGCCGCCGCCCGCGTCAGCCATCCCGGCGTCTGCCAGATCTTCGAGGTGGGAGAGGACGACGGCGAGCTCTTCATCATCATGGAGCTGCTGGAGGGAGCGTCTCTGGCGGAGCGGCTCGTGCAGGGACCCCTCGCACTGCCCGAGGCGGTGGCGGTAGCGGTGGGCACCCTCGAGGCCCTGGAGGCGCTGCACGGCCGGGACGTCGTGCACCGCGACCTGAAGCCTTCCAACGTGTTCCTGACCAGCCACGGCGTCAAGCTGCTGGACTTCGGGGTGGCGCGGCACGTGAGCGCGGAGGCGCTCGCCGCCGACACCGCCACCGGCAGCCTGCTCACGCAGACGGGCATGCTGGTGGGCACGCCGCCCTACATGTCGCCCGAGCACGTGCGCGGGGAGACCCTGGACCACCGCGCCGACCTGTTCGCCCTGGCCGCCATCCTCCACGAGATGCTGACGGGGAAGCGCGCCTTCCCCGGCCGCACCGTGATGGAGGTCCTGCACGCCATCCTCTACGAGAGCCCCCCCGTCCTCGGGGGCTCGCCCGCCATCGCCGCCGTGGACGCCGTGATCCGGCGCGGCCTCGCGCGCGACCCCTCCGACCGTCCGCCCAGCGCGCGCGCCATGGCGGAGCAGCTCCGGCAGGCCCTGCTCCTCCAGGACAGCGGCCAGGCCCCGCGGCCCCACGCCATGACCCGCCTCATCGTGCTGCCCTTCCGCATGCTGCGGCCGGACCCGGACTCCGACTTCCTGGCCGTGAGCCTGCCCGACGCCATCACCGCGTCGCTCTCCGGGCTCAGCTCCATCGTGGTCCGCTCCAGCGCCGTGGCCGCGCGCTTCACCGGCGACGCCCCCGATCTGCGCGTGGTGGCGGAGGAGGCGGACGTGGACGTCGTCCTCACCGGCACCCTGCTCAAGGCCGGCGCCCAGCTCCGCGTGAGCACGCAGCTCCAGGAGGCGCCCTCGGGCACCCTGGTGTGGTCGCAGAGCACCACGGGCACCCTCCAGGACGTGTTCGCCCTGGAGGACCAGATCGTGCAGCGCACGGTGGAGTCGCTCTCCGCCTCCCTGAGCGCGCGCGAGCAGCGGCTGCTGCGGCGCGACGTGCCCGCCACCGCGCGCGCCTACGAGCTCTACCTGCGCGGCAACCAGCTCTCCGCCGTGTCCAAGGGCTGGGAGGTGGCCCTGGAGATGTACCGGCAGTGCCTGAGGGAGGACCCGCGCTACGCGCCGGCGTGGGCGCGCCTGGGCCGCGTCTACAGGGTGCTGGCCAAGTACGTGCGCGAGGACGCCGACCGCAACCTCACCCTCGCCGAGGAGGCCTTCCACCGCGCGCTCTCCCTCAACCCCGACCTGCCCCTGGCCCACGTGCTCTACGCGCAGTTCGAGGTGGAGGCGGGCCGGCCCATCGACGCGCTGCGCCGGCTGCTGGGGCAGGCGCGCGCGGGCAGCGCCGACCCCGACATCTTCGTGGGCCTGGTCCAGGTGTGCCGCTACTGCGGCCTCCTCGAGGCCTCCCTGGCCGCGGAGCGGCAGGTGCGGCGCCTCGACCCGCACGCCCGCACCAGCGTGAGCTACACGCACGTGCTCCTCGGCGACTACGAGCGCGCCCTGGCCACCGACGTGGAGGACGTCGGCTACTCGCGCCTCTACGCGCTGGCCCTCCTGGGCCGCACGGAGGAGGCGGTGGCCGGCTACCGCGAGATGGAGGGACATCCCCACCCCCTCAACCGCGAGCTCGGCGCCATCCAGCGCGCCGTCCTCGAGGGGCGCGGGGACGACGCGGTGGAGGCCTCGCGCCGCTTCCTCGCCTCCGGCTTCCGCGACCCCGAGGGGCTGTACTGGCAGGCCCGCGTCCTCGCGCGCTGCGGGCAGGCGGAAGAGGCGCTCGCCCTCCTGCGCCGCGTGGTGGAGGGCGGCTTCTACTGCGGGCCCACCCTCGAGCGCGACCCCTGGCTCGCGCCCCTGCGCGAGCGCCCCGAGATGGGCGACCTCGTGGCCGAGGCCCACGCGCGCACGGCGGAGGCGGCGCGCGCCTTCGCGGAGGCGGGGGGGCCCGCCCTGCTCGGGCTCCTGGCCTGAGCGGCGCGCCTACTTCGTGGGCGTGCCCTCCACCGCGCCTCCCGCGTCGCGCCAGGCGTCCAGCCCTCCCAGGAGGGCCGAGGCCCGGTAGCCCTTCTCCGTCAGCAGCCGCGCCGCACGGGCGCTGGTGGCCTCGGCGCGTCAGGTGCAGTAGGCGACGACGAGCTTGTCCTTGGGCAACTGGTCCAGGCGCGCGGACAGCTCGGCCAGGGGCACGTGGCGCGCGCCCTTGGCGTGCTCGGCGTCGTAGGCGGCCTGGCCGCGCACGTCCACGATCACGGCCTGGCCCGCGTCCACGAGCTTCTTCAGCTCGTCCGCCTTGATGCGCGTGGGGTCGTCGGCGCCCGCGGCCAGGGCGGGCAGGGCCAGCGCGGCCAGGGGAAGCGCGGCCAGGAGACGGCGGCGGTGGCGATCCATGCCGCCAGGGTAACACCGGCCGCGGTGGCGGGGGAGGCCGCTGGCGTATCATCGGGCCGCCGGCCTCGCCCGATGAAGGTCGCCCATGCAACGGCCGTCCTGACCGCGGTGCTCGCCTTCCTCCCCGGCTGCGGCCCGCCCCGCACCCGAGAGCCGCGCGCCGACGTCTCCCTCGGGGCGTCCCCCGTCTCCGCGCTGGCCCTCGCCGGCGGGGCGGACCAGGTTTTCGCGGGGACGCAGCAGGGATCGATCGAGGAATGGGACCTCGTGCGGGCCGTGCGCCTGCGCTCTTTCGAGGGACACACGGCGCCCGTGCGCGGGCTGGCCGTGCACGGCGGCCGGCTGGCCAGCGCCGGCGCCGACGGCAGCGTGCGCGTCTGGGTGCTGGCCGGGGGGCCGCCGCGCGTGGCCGCGGGGCTTGCCGGTCCCAGCGCGGTGGCCTTCGACCCTGGGGGCGCGCTGTGGATCGGGGGCGAGCGCGGCGTGCTGAGCTGGGACGTGGGCGGCGCCGCCCCGCGGCCCCTCCCGGAGGGCGGCGGTCCCGTTCGCGCCATGGCCGTCTCCGCCGACGGGCGCTGGCTGGCCACCGGCGGCCCCGCGGGCGCGCTGGTGGTGCACGCGCTTCCGGGCGGCGGCGTCGCCCACCGCGTCACGGCCGCGGGCCCCGCGCGCGACCGGGTGGAGGCGCTCGCCCTCTCTCCCGACGGCACGACGCTGGCGCTGGGAACGAGCGGGGGCGCCCTGGAGCTGTGGGACGTCGTACGGGGCACACGCCGCCACTCCCTCGAGGGTCACCGCCGCATCACGCGCTCGCGGGGCTGGATCCACGCCCTGGCCTTCGCCCCGGACGGGAGGACGCTGGCCAGCGGCGGCGGGGACGGCCTCGTGCGCGTGTGGTCCGCGGAGGACGGGCGCCTGCGCCGGACCCTGGCCACCGGGTCCGGCGTCGCGCGGCTCTGGAGCACGGACAGCTACCTGTATCCCGAGGCCCTGGCCTTCGCGCCCGACGGTTCCCTGGTGAGCGGTCACTCGCGCGGGCGCCTGCGCCTCTGGGCGCCCGGCTCCTGAGTCGCGGGCGCAGGCTCCGCGCGGACGGGACCCGGCCGCGCCGGCCGCGGGCAGTCCGCGCTAGTGCGTCGTCGCGGCGTGGCCGAAGGCGCGGTCCAGGGCGCGCGGGTAGACCTCCCGCCGCCAGACCAGGCTGGCCTCGGCCAGGGCCTTCACGTCCGCCAGGAAGGACGCCTCCTCGACCGGCTCGCGGTAGACGCGGGCCAGGAAGACGCCCTTGTTCTCGGGCATGTACCGGTACTGGCCGCCGCCCAGGGGCGCCCCGCCGCGCGCCTCCTCCTCCAGCGCCGCCAGCACGTTGGGCTTGGGCTCGTTGCGGAACGTGTAGACGTGGGCCAGGACCTCGAGCTCCCCCTCCTTCTCCCGGTGCTCGAAGTTCACCTGCGCCCGGCCCAGCATGGTGCCCCCGAAGCCCTTCTCGTTCAGGCCCGGGCTCTCGGCGCCGATCTCCTTGAAGACGGCCTTGACCAGCCGCACCGCGTCATCGCGCGTCATGCGTCCTCCGGTGGCGAGCAGAAGCAGGGCCGCCCATGCCGACGCCCTCAACGCGGCCCGGTCTGGGGGAAGCCGCTCTGCCAGTTGTTCAGGTAGACGTCGGTGAAGCTGTGCGTGTTGAGGTGGCTGGCGTCCGTGAAGCGGTGGATCTCCCGGCTGCCGTCGCCGAACAGCGAGGAGAAGAAGTTCAGGGTCTGGCCCGCGAAGCCGGGCACGGGGTCCAGCGTGTTCACGTAGTGGTTGTAGCGCGGGCCGTCGGGATACGTCCACGAGGCGGCGCCGAAGGTGTCCACGTTGATGCGGCCCATGAGGGCCTCGGCGTCGCGCCCGCTCATGCCGTCCTCGCGCAGGCGGTTGTACACGTCCTCCAGGGCGCGGCTGGTGATGATCCCGCCCTGGCTGTGGGCCATGAGGTTGATGGGCCCGCTCGTGTCCTGGAGCTGCTGGTAGACGGCGTCGGCGATGGAGTCCACGGCGGGGTTGTGGCCGAGGTCGGCCTTGTCCCCGATGCACTGGAGCAGGTCCATGCCCGCGTTCTCGCTCGCGTTGTAGACGCCGATGACCTCCGCCCCCGCGTCGTCGGCGATGGCCTGCAGGCTCTGGAAGTGGTCATCCGTGTCGTTGAGGATCCCGTTGACGTAGATGATGGTCTGGGTGACGGGCCGGTTGGGGTCGCTCGGCCGCACGCCCGCGATCTGCGAGAGGGGCGTGCCGGGCGGGTAGCTCCAGGCCTGCCCGTTGACGAAGCCCACCAGGTGGCCGTCGTGCTGGAGGTTGCCGCCGGTGAGGAGGGGGCCCCCCGCCGGAGGCGGCGCGGGCACGGCGGGGGGCGGCTCGCCGCCTCCCACGGCCACGGGCGGGGGCGCACCCCGCCCGCCGCGCGTGACCAGGGGAAGCGTCCAGGGAGGCCCGCCCATCAGAAGCTCACGAAGGAGAAGCTGGCCATCAGCTGCTTCACGCCGTCCAGGGCCGCGTTCATGAGGCCGAGGCCGGAGTCCGTCTCGCCCAGGCCCTCGTCCAGGCCTCCCGCGGCCTGCTGCAGCTCCTGCGTGCGCGCGGCCACCGCGGCCGTGAGGCGCTCCACCACGTCGCCCAGGTTGGCCGCCATGTCCGCCAGCTCGTCCGCCAGCGCGTCGCGGTGGTGCCCGAGCTGCTCGAGCGAGTAGTCCACCACCTGCTCGGCGTGCCCCCCCGCGTCCATGAAGGCGGCGTCCACCACCGTCTCCATCTCGTCCAGCTCGGCCTCGTACGCGTCGTGCTTCTCCTGCAGCAGCTGCTGGTGCGCGTCCACCGCGGCCACGTACTCGTCGGCGGCGACCTCGATGCCCTCCTGCACCGCGCGCAGCACCTCCACCGACTCCTGGCAGAAGGA
>DATBIO010000303.1:0-25423 GCA_036556965.1 Vicinamibacteria bacterium | reverse complement strand
GCCTACGACGAGCTGGGCCGGCTGACGGGGAAGACGTACTCCGACGGCTCGCCGGCGGTGAGCTACACCTACGACCCCGTGGGTCGCGTCCTGACCGCGGCCAACGGCACCGACACGCTGACGTGGGCGTATGACTTCGCGGGGCAGGTGCTGAGCGAAGCCAGCGCCACCAACGCCACCAATATGGTCTACGCGTACGACCTGGCCGGGAACCGGCTGAGCATCAGCCTGAACGGGACGCTGTTCCTGGGCTACACGTACGACGACGCCGGGCGCCTCTCCACCATGACGCGGGGCAGCGGCACCTACAACTTCTTCCACGACGCGGCCGGGCGGCGCGCCGCCATGCGCCAGCCCAACAACGTCTGGACGGGCTACACCTACGACGCGGTGTCCCGCCTCCTCGAAACGAGGCTCACCAAGGGGACCATCGAGCTGGACCGGAGCACCTACACCCTGGACGCTCTTGGCAACCGCTCGAGCAAGACCACGCCGGAGTTCAGCGAGAGCTACACCTACGACCCCCTGAGCCGGCTGACGCAAGTGGCGCGAGGCGCGACGACCACGGAGAGCTACACCTACGACGCCGTCGGGAACCGGCTCTCCTCCTTGACCATTCCCACCTGGAGCCACGGCGACCGGAACGAGCTGCTCTCCGTGGGGGCGGCGCAGTTCACCTACGACCTCAATGGGAACCTCGCCACCTCCTCCGCCCCTGGGGACTCGCGGACCTACGAGTGGGACGCGGAGAACCGGCTCAAGCGCGTGGTGCGAAATGGGGCGGAGCTGGCGCGCTTCGCGTACGACCCGCTGGGCCGGCGGATCGAGAAGACGGCGGCGGGGGTCACGCAGCGCTTCGTCTACGACGGCGAGGACATCGTCCTGGGGACCACAGGAATGCTGCCGTGGCTGTTCCACCACGGGCCGGGCATCGACGAGGTGCTGGCCAAGGAGTACGTGGGTGGGGCCACGTACTTCACGCACGCGGACGGGCTGGGCAGCTTGGTCAAGTCCACCGACGCCAGCGGCGCGGTCGTCTTCACGCGCCGCTACGACGCCTTCGGGAACCTGGAGCTGGGCGCGCAGGCGGGAGAGTTCGCGTTCACGGGGCGAGAGTGGGACCCGGAGACGGGGCTGTACTACTACAGAGCTAGATACTACGACCCCAAGATCGGGAGGCTCATCAGCGAGGATCCCATCGGCTTTTCAGCTGACGTGAACTTTTACGCATACGTCTTCAACAACCCAGTTAACTGGGTGGACCCGCTTGGCCTTGACGTCGACAGGCCGGGGCTTATTTGCCGCAACGTGTGCGAGTCAAAGGTCAAGCGCGACGAGGCGCTATGTGCTGTCAGGAATCCCGATCCACCGTCACCCGATGCACCGAAATGTGGCGAAACATATGAAGAGTGCGTGAGACGGTGTCAGGAGAACGTCGATTACGCTCCGAGACCGACGTACAACCCTCGGCCAGGAATCATCTATTGGGGTAAGTGGACCTGGCGCCAGATCTGCAATTCGTGGAAAGATCGGCCACCACAACCGAGTCCATCGCCTTCACCGAGCCCAAGGCCATGACACCGATCGGCCATCCGCCTCTCACCATGCCGACCATTCCGACGCGGCTTTTCGTGGTGGTGATGATCGGCGCGACTATCGCGTGTACGCGAGCCTCTTCGTATCCTCAGGGCGTCCGCGGCGAGATTCGCACGGAAGACGGTCGCAGCGGTGTGCCGTGCGTTATTGAGATTCATGACGATCCTCGACCGGGATCGACTGCAACAGCAGTAGCGTCGACCACCGTAAAGACAGGTGAGACGTTTGAACGGGAGCTCAACGTGGCAAGAGCAGACAAGCGAGCTTCAAGTCTGCTGCACGTGTCGTATGCCTGCGATGGATACCAGCCACGGGTGCGTGCGCTTGAATGGGGCACCATGGGTGCCGCGTTCTCGCCGGTAGCAGATCTGGGAACCGTTACCGTCAGTAGGTGAGGAGCGATGGTTCGGCCTCGAGCCGAGAACTCGCTCCGCAGTGTGGCCGAGCTGGTGGCGTCGCTCGTGCGGGCCCGACGCCTCGCGCTGGCTTGAAAATGCCGCCATGTCGCGGCAGCTCAAGGGTCCCCTCGGGGTGCGCTCCGCGCGCTCTGCGCCCGATAAGGACGCGCCTTATCGGCCCCTCGGCGCTTGGCCCGCGGGCCGGCGCCGCTGCAGGTGGCGGCGCGGGGAAGGGTGCGCGAGCGGTCACGCGGCCTGCACGTGACCACGACGAACGGCAGGCCGCGCGGCCCGCCCGCGACCGTGGTCAGGCTCGCGCCGCGTCGTGGTGAGCGGCGCCTGGTAGACGTAACGGGGGGTTACGTCATCCTGCTCGCCCGCTCGCCTGCGGTGCTGGCTCTGGCGCGGCCCGTTGCCAGCACCGGAATGCTCATCTTCAATGGGTGAGTGGCGGCGCTGGGGCTCGTGGCGGCAATCGGCTGCGCGAGGCACGTGGATTCGCTCGCCGAAATAGTCGAGGCGCAGCACTGGCGCTCATTTGGACGCCGCGTTGTGAGCCCCCTGCCGTAATGCCTCGCTCGCGACAGGAGAGAACCGGGCTTCGCTTTAGCCCGCCGCCGCGCGGAAGGCCTCGAGCAGCCGCGCCGTCACCGGTCCCGGCCGTCCGTCTCCCACCGGCTGGCCGTCGATGGAGGTCGCCGACAATAGCTCCTTCAGCGTGCTGGTGATGAAGGCCTCGTCCGCGGCGAAG
Organism: Vicinamibacteria bacterium; assembly: GCA_036556965.1. Lineage (GTDB taxonomy): Bacteria > Acidobacteriota > Vicinamibacteria > Fen-336 > Fen-336 > DATBIO01. The sequence continues at coordinate 22,678 of DATBIO010000303.1, read as the reverse complement.
AGGTCGGGCGCGCGCAGGGTCTCCTCCCGGACGGGAATGCCGAGGTCGGGCGCCAGATCCAGGACCACGGCGCGCGTGACGCCCGGGAGGATTCCGGCCTCCAGCGGGGGCGTCAGCAGCGTGCCCGCGGTGACCAGGAAGATGTTGGAGCTCGCGCCCTCCGCGACCTGTCCCTCGTCGTTGAGCATGATGGGCTCGAAGGCGCCCTTGGCCTGCGCCTCGCGCACGGCCAGGATGTTGTTGAGCAGGTTGCAGGACTTGATGGCGGGGTCGAGCGCGCGCGGGTGGTTGCGGCGCACGTCGGAGATGACGAGGGCCACCCCCTCGCGGTGGAGGTACTCCGGCACGGGCTCGTAGGGCTTGACCACCATGACCACGGTGGGTCCCTTCACGCGGTCGAAGCGGTAGGAGATGTCGCCGACGCCCCGGCTCACGATGATGCGGATGTACGACTCGGCGTTGCCGGCCTGCCGCAGCAGTGCGGCCAGGTGCGCCCCGAGCTCGGCGTCTCCCTGCGGGATCTGGATTCCGAGGGCGGCGCCGGACCGGCGCAGCCGCTCGAGGTGCCGATCGAGCGCGAAGGGCCGCCCGCCGTACGTCCGGAGCGTCTCGTAGACGCTGTCGCCGAAGGTGAACCCGTTGTCCAGCACGGACACGCGGGCCTGCTCGGCGGGGAGGATCTGGCCGTCCACGGAGGCGAAGAAACCCATGGCCGTGATCTTGTCCTCGCCGCCATCGAGATAGCAACCACGGGACGGGAGGCGCGCGCCCGCAGGCGCGGGCGATCCTCTCGCCCCGACGGCATGGTTTCGACGACCAGGAGGCGGCAGCGTCACTCAAGTCCAACGTCACACCTTGACGTATGCCTGTATCAGGCATAGCATATGCCTATGAGAAAGACGTCCGTGAGACCCGCGCGGTACACGCGCAAGTCCTTCTTCGTCGACGCCAAGGCCATCGACCAGGCGCGGAAGGCGCTCGGCGCCGGCACGAACGCCGAAGCGGTTCGCCTCGCCGTCGACCGCGTCGTGGAGATGGAGAAGTTCTGGCGCTTCATGGCCGGGACCCGCGCTGGCCTCAAGCCTGGGAGCGTCGAGGCGCCCTGAGGTGTGGGCCGTCATCGATACCAGCGTCTACGTCGGCCATTGGGAGCGCGGGCTGTACGCGGACAGGCTGGACGAGGTCAGACGCGCCTTCGTCGTCCGGCACTCGGCCGTCGTGCTCTCCGAGCTTCGCCGAGGGGCGCGGACCCCGCAGGCGGCAAGGACGGTCGGCCGCCTGCACGATCTGGCCTCGACGATCTGGGAGCCCACGGCATCGGACTGGTGGGAGGCTGGACGCATCATCCAGACGGTGGGTGATGCGCATGACTGGGACCGCGGCAAGCGGCGTGACTTTCAGAACGACGCGCTGATCGCCTTGACCGCCCGAGGCCACGGGGCCACGGTGGTCACCGCCAACCGCGAGGATTTCGAGATCCTCGGCAGGCGGCTCGGGGTCGCGGTCCTCATCGCCTGACTTGGCACGCGGCGGCCAACCGCCGATGGCCGCCGACCCTGAGAGAGAGATGACAAGCAACCAGGCCATCTGGCTGGGCGTCTTGCAGGGCCTGGGCGAGTTCCTGCCCATCAGCAGCTCGGGCCACCTGATCGTGGTGCCGTGGATCCTGGGCTGGCCCCCGCAGAGCCTCTCCTTCGACGTGGCGCTGCACGTGGGCACGCTGGTGGCCGTGCTGGCCGCCTTCGCCGGCGACTGGTGGCGCCTCCTGGGCGGGGCCGCGCGCGGGGTGCTCGCACGCGACTGGCGGTCGCCGGAGCTGGAGGTGCTGGGCCTCCTCGCCCTGGGCAGCGTGCCCGCGGCCGTGGCCGGCCTGCTGCTCGACGAGTGGGCGGAGACGACCTTCCGCTCGCCCGGGCTGGTGGCCGTGACCATGGGCGCGCTGGGGATCGTCCTCTGGCTGGCCGACCGCCGCGCGCCGCAGATCGCCGGCCCGCTGCCCGGCGCCCACGAGATCGCGAAGACGGTGTCCTGGCGCACCGCGCTGCTCATCGGGACGGCGCAGTCGCTGGCCCTGGTGCCGGGCGTGTCCCGCTCCGGCGCCACCATCAGCGCCGCCCTCTTCCTCGGGCTGCGGCGCGAGGAGGCGGCCCGCTTCAGCTTCCTCATGGCCACGCCCATCACCTTCGGCGCCGCGCTGCTGAAGGTCCCGGCGCTGCTCGAGGGGGGCGACCCCGCCCTGTTCGTGCCGGGGATGGTGGCGGCGGCCGTGGTCGGCCTGGCCAGCATCCGCCTCCTCCTCCGCTACGTGCGCACGCGCGACTACCGGCCCTTCGTCGTCTACCGGCTGCTCTTCGCCCTGGTGGTGGGCGGGCTGGTCTTGGCGCGCCGCTCGGCTCCGGGCTAGAGTGCCCGCGTGAAGCCCGTCCTGACCGCGGCGGAGATGCGCGAGGCCGACCGCCGCACGATCGATGAGATCGGGCTCCCCGGCGTGGTCCTCATGGAGAACGCCGGCCGGGCGGTGGCGCGCGCCGCCCGGCGGCGCTGGCCGGCGGCGCGGCGCATCGCCGTGCTGTGCGGCCGGGGGAACAACGGGGGGGACGGGTTCGTGGCCGCGCGGTGCCTCCCCGGCCGCGCCACCGCCTACCTGCTGGGACGCCGCGACGACGTCCAGGGCGACGCGCGCGTGCACATGCTGGCGCTGGAGCGCTCGGGGGCGGCACCGCTGGTCGAGATCGCGGATGCGGCGGCGTGGGCCGGGAAGCGGGGCGCCGTGCTGGACGACGCGGACCTCGTCGTCGACGCCCTGCTGGGGACGGGGATGCGCAGCGCGCCCACGGGCGTCCTGGCGGAGGCGATCGGCGCGGTCAACGCCCGCCGGGCCGCGCGGGGACTGCCCGTGCTGGCCGTGGACCTCCCCTCCGGCATCCCCGCCGACGGGGGCGAGGTCCCCGGGCCGGCGCTCTCCGCCGACCTCACCGTCACCTTCGCCGCGCGCAAGCCGGCCCACGTCCTCCCGCCCGCGAGCCGCGAGGCCGGCCGGACCGTCGTGGCCGACATCGGCATCCCCTTCTCGCTCCTCGCCCAGGCCCAGCTCTGGCGGCTGGAGCGCGCCGACGCGGCGGCCGCCTTCCCCCCGCGCGATCCCGACGCGCACAAGGGACGCTTCGGCCACGTGCTCGTGGTGGCGGGGTCCACCGGGAAGTCCGGGGCGGCGGCGCTGGCCGGCGAGGCCGCCCTCCTCAGCGGGGCGGGCCTGGTGACGGTGGCCTGTCCGGAGGCCGTGCTGGCCCAGGTCGCCGCCGCGCGGCCGGAGCTGATGACGGCGCCGCTCGCGGCCGACGCCGAGGGCGCGCTCGCCGAGGTCGCGCTGGAGCCGGCGCTGGCCCTCGTGGAGGGCCGCGACGCCGTGGTCCTGGGGCCGGGCCTCGGCACCGCCGCCGGCACGCGCTCCTTCGTGCAGGGCTTCGTGCGCCGCTGCCCCGCGCCCCTGGTGATCGACGCCGACGGCCTGAACGCCCTGGCCGGAGCGGCCGGGGCGCTGCCGCGGGGCCACGCGACCGTGCTGACGCCCCACCCGGGCGAGATGGCCCGGCTCGCGGGGCTGGGCACGGCGGAGGTGCAGTCGCAGCGGCTGGCCACCGCGCGCGCCTTCGCGGCGCGTTCGGGGGCCGTCGTGGTCCTGAAGGGCCACGCCACCCTCGTGGCCCAGCCCGACGGCCCGGCCGCCGTGAACGCGACGGGCGGTCCGGCCATGGCCACCGGCGGCACGGGCGACGTCCTCGCGGGCATCATCGGCGCCCTGCTGGCGCGCGGGCTGGAGGCCTGGCCCGCGGCGTGCGCGGCGGCGTACGTCCACGGGTGGGCCGGCGACGAGGGCGCGCGGCGGCTGGGCGACGAGTCGCTGACCGCCGGCGGACTGCTCGAGGCCCTGCCGCGCGTGCTGCGGCGGCTGGAGAGAAGCCATCGCCGAGCGTGAGCAGGTGACGGAGGGCCCGGCGGCGACGCAGGCCCTGGCCGCGGCCCTCGCCGCGTCCTTCCGGGGCGGGGAGGTGGTCCTGCTCTCCGGCGAGCTCGGGACGGGGAAGACGGTGTTCGTGCGCGGGCTCGCGCAGGGGCTCGGGGTGGACCCCGAGGAGGTGGCCAGCCCCACCTTCGTCCTCCTCACCACGTACCCCGGGCGCATCGCGCTCCACCACGCCGACCTCTACCGGCTGGAGGGCAGGCAGGACCTCGAGCTGGGCCTCGAGGAGCTGCCGGGGCCGGGCGCCGTGCTCGCCGTGGAATGGGGCGAGCGCCTCTCCTCGCTGCCGTGGGCGCGCTTCTGGCGGGTGCGCCTCGAGCACGCGGGGGGAGAGGCGCGCCGGATCCAGGTGGAGGAGCCGCGGTGAGGGCGCGCCTGGCCGCCGCCCTCGCCCTCTCCCTGGCCGCGGCCTGCGGCGAGCGCGCGGCGCCCCCGTCGCCCGCGCCCACCGCGGCGCCCACGCCCTCCTTCGCGCGGCCCAACGTGGTCCTCCTCACCATCGACACCCTGCGCGCGGACCACCTCGGCCTGCACGGCTACCACCGGAAGACCAGCCCGCGTCTCGACGCCCTCGCCCGCGACGCCGCCGTCTTCGAGCGCGCGTACACGTACTGGCCCAAGACGCGCGGCAGCTTCGTGGCCCTGCTCACCGGGCGGCGGGACTCGCAGACCGGCTACAGCAAGACGCACCCCGTGCTCCTCGGCTTCAACCCCACCCTGGCCGGGGTGCTGAAGCAGGCGGGATACCGGACGGCGGCGGTGGTCGACAACGGCAACCTCGCGCGCGACCACGGCTACGCCGAGGGCTTCGAGCACTACCGCGAGACGTGGCAGGAGGCGGACCTCGAGACGGAGATGGACCGCACGCGCGCCATCACCGCGGAGGCCGTGCGCACCCTGCGCGAGGCGGGCCGCGACCGTCCCTTCTTCCTCTGGCTGCACTACGTCAACCCCCACGCGCCCTACGAGCCGCCGCCCCCCTTCGACACCGCCTTCCTGGACGAGGAGGCGCGCGGCGGCCCGGCCCTGCCCCTGGTGGCCGGCTTCCGCGGAGGCATCCCCCAGCGCTGGGCCCGCCCGGGCCGGCGCACGCTCGGCTTCTACGTGGCGCAGTACGACGGCGAGATCGCCGCCGTGGACCGCGAGGTGGGCGAGGTCCTCGACGCCCTGCGCGACTCGGGGCACGCGGAGGACACCCTCCTGGTGGTGACCTCGGACCACGGGGAGAGCCTGGGCGAGCACGACTACTACTTCGACCACGGCGAGGACCTCTTCGAGCCCTCGTTGCGCGTGCCCCTCATCGTGCGCGGCCCCGGCATCCCGCGCGGGCGCCGCGTGGAGGCGCTGGCCTCCCTCCTCGACGTGGTGCCCACCGTGCTCGACGCGGTCAAGGTCTCCTACCCGCCCGACCTGAGCGGGAAGAGCCTGCTTCCCCTCGCCACCGCCACGGGAGAGCTGGAGCGCGACCGCCTGTTCGCCCGCAACGACCGCGGGGCGAGCGCGACCTGGGACGCGCGGCATCGCCTGGTGGCGCGGCCGGTGCGGGGCGGCGCCCGCTTCGGCCTCTACGAGCTGCCCGCGGAGGCGCGCGACGTGAGCGCGGCGCAGCCGGAGGCGGCCCGGCGGCACCGGCGCGAGCTCGAGCTGTTCCTGGAGCGCGCCGACCGCGAGTGGCCGCACGCGCGCGCCCGCGCGGGGGACGCGCCCCCCGCCGCCGCCCTCACCCCGGAGGCGTGCGAGAACCTCAAGGCGCTCGGCTACGTCCAGCATTGCGGCCGCTAGAGGTAGGCTAGGAGCAACAGCGGAGCGCCCAATGGCACGGTCATTCGCGGGGGCGGGCGTCGCCCTCGTCACTCCCTTCACGCGGTCCGGCGAGCTCGACGAGCAGGCCTTCCGGCGGCTCGTGCGCCGGCAGGTGGACGAGGGCATCGACGTCCTCGTCCCCTGCGGGACCACGGGCGAGAGCGCGACGCTCTCGGACGCGGAGCAGGAGAGGGTCATCGCCCTGACCCTGGAGGAGGCGGGGGGCAGGGTGCCCGTGCTGGCGGGCGCGGGCAGCAACGACACCCGGCATGCGGTGGCGAAGACCCGGGCCGCGGCCGCCCTGGGCGCGCAGGGGATCCTCTCCGTGGCCCCGTACTACAACAAGCCGACGCCGGAGGGCTTCTTCCGCCACTTCGCCGCGGTGGCGGAGGCCAGCACCGTGCCCGTGATGTTCTACAACGTGCCGGGCCGCACGGGCAGCAACGTCGACGTGAAGACGATGCTCCGCCTGGCCGCGCACCCCAACATCACCGCCGTCAAGGAGGCCTCGGGCAACCTGGGCCAGGTCATGGACCTGCTGCGCGACCGGCCGGAGGGCTTCGAGGTCCTCTCCGGCGACGACGCCTTCACCCTCGCCTTCATGGCCCTGGGCGCGGAGGGCGTGATCTCGGTGGCCGCCAACCAGGTGCCGCGCCCGATGCACGACCTGGTGGCGGCGGCCGCGGCGGGGGACCTCGCGCAGGCGCGGCGGATCCACAACCGCCTGCTGCGGCTCATGAACCTCAACTTCGTGGAGAGCAACCCGGTGCCCGTCAAGGCCGCGCTGGCCCTGATGGGCCTCTGCGAGGAGGTCTTCCGGCTTCCGCTGTGCCCGCCCACGGAGGCCACGCGCGAGGCGCTGCGCGGCGCGCTCCGCGAGCTGGGGCTGCCTTGAGCCTGGCGGAGGGCCTGCGCGCGCGGGTGGAGGCCTTCGCGGGCCGCGCCGCGGAGGACCTGGACGACGACGCGCGCGGCGTGGTGGACGATCTCCTCCTCGCGCTGGAGCGGGGGCAGGTGCGGGCGGCGGAGCCGGACGGGGCGGGGGGCTGGCGCGTGAACGCCTGGGTCAAGGAGGGCATCCTGCTCGCCTTCCGGGCGGGACGGGCCGTGGAGACCGACCCCGCCGGGCCCCTGCGCTTCTGCGACAAGGACACCCTGATGCCGCAGGCCATCGGGCCGGCCGAGGGCGTGCGCGTGGTGCCGGGGGGAACCGCCGTGCGGCGCGGCGCCCACGTGGCCCCGGGCGTGGTCATCATGCCGCCCGCCTACGTGAACGTCGGCGCCTGGGTGGGGGAGGGCAGCATGGTCGACTCCCACGCCCTGGTGGGCTCCTGCGCGCAGGTCGGCCGGCGCGTGCACCTCTCCGCGGGCGCCATGCTGGGCGGGGTGCTGGAGCCGGTGGGGGCGCTGCCCGTGATCGTGGAGGACGACGTGCTCGTGGGCGGGAACTGCGGCGTCTACGAGGGGGCGGTGGTCGGGCGGCGGGCGGTGCTGGGCGCAGGCGTGATCCTCACCGGGTCGACCACCCTCTACGACGTGCCGCGCGCCACCACCCACCGGCGCGAGGGCGGCCGCCCGCTGCGCGTGCCCGAAGGGGCCGTGGTGGTTCCGGGGTCGCGGCCGCTGGCCGGTCCCTTCGCCGGGGAGCGCGGGCTGGGCCTCTACGCTCCCGTCATCGTGAAGTACCGCGACGAGAAGACGGACGCCGCCACCGCCCTGGAGGACGCGCTGCGCTGACCTACCCCGGCGCCGCCGCCGGCGGTGCCGCCGTGCCCGCGGGGCCGACGCGCAGGGTGCTGGCCACCAGGTCGCACCAGCGCGACACGCGGAAGAAGACGTCCTCGCGCGCCTCGCAGGTGAGGGTGTAGCCCCTCCCCGCGGCCACGAAGTAGTAGCGCTTGTTGCGGGAGACGGCCACCGGGGTCTCCTGCACGGCCAGGTCCACGAGCCCGCCGTGCCAGGCCGCGTGGCTGACGACCTTCTGCGTCTCGCCCATGGTGTCGCGGGCGCGCTTGTGGAACAGGGCGAGGTCGCCGCCCGCCGGCTCCACGTTCAGGGTCAGCGACGCGTTCAGGGCCTGGTCCTTCTCCAGGGCCAGGGCGGGGCTGGCGAACTGCACGAGGTAGCGGTCGCCGCCGGAGAAGCTGCGCGACTGCGTCCAGGACGGCGGCACGCGCAGGGAGAAGGCGAAGCGCGCGCTGGCGTGCTCGGGGTAGAAGCCCGGCCGCTCCAGGGTCAGGCTCCGCTCCATCTCGTCGATGAGGGGGAGCTGGTCCTGGAACGGCCCCCTCTGGCCCTGGCTGTAGAGGCCGTAGACCCGCTGCTCCTCCTGGAGGAGCAGCAGCGAGTGCCGGAGGGTGGCGTCGGCGGAGGTGAAGCGCCAGGCCTTGCCGCGCGCACCCTGCCGCTGCTCGTCCCGCGTCGAGGAGACGGTGTTGCCGGCCAGGTAGCTCTGGGCGTAGTCGTCGAGGCTGCCGCCCAGGGGCCCGGCCAGGAGGGTGGTGGACACGGAGGGCTTGCGGTCCGGGCCGTCCGGGGGGCCGAGGAAGTAGCGGTAGAAGACGCCGTCCTGCTCGGCCTGCTCCGTGCGCCAGCCCGCGGGATAGCGCAGGCTGAGGGCGTGGTCCGCGTAGTAGTAGGCCAGCATCGGCTCGGGGGCCGCCCGCCGGCAGCCGGCGGCGGCCAGGAGCACGAGAGCGGGGCCGAGGCCGCGCCTACTCCAGCCGGTAATTGGGGGCTTCCTTGGTGATGATGACGTCGTGCACGTGGCTCTCCTTGAGCCCCGCGCTGGAGATGCGCACGAAGCGCGCCTTGCTCTGCAGGTCGCGGATGGAGGCGCAGCCGCAATACCCCATGCCCGCGCGGAGGCCGCCCACCAGCTGCTGGACCATGGCCGAGAGCGGCCCCTTGTAGGGCACCATGCCCTCGATGCCCTCCGGCACCAGCTTCTGCTGGTTGCCCTCGAACTCCTGGAAGTAGCGGTCGCGCGAGCCCTCCTTCATGGCGCCCAGCGACCCCATGCCGCGGTAGCTCTTGAAGGAGCGGCCCTGGCGGAGGATGAGCTCGCCGGGGCTCTCGTCCGTGCCCGCGAACAGCGAGCCGATCATCACCGAGGAAGCGCCGGCGGCGATGGCCTTCACCACGTCGCCGGAGAACTTCACCCCGCCGTCCGCGATGACGGGCACTTCGCCCTTGGCCGCGCGCGCCGCGTCGGCGATGGCCGTGATCTGCGGCATGCCGGCGCCCGACACGACGCGCGTCGTGCAGATGGAGCCCGGTCCCATGCCCACCTTGACCGCGGAGACGCCGGCCTCCACCAGGTCGGCGGCGCCCTCGTGGGTCCCGACGTTGCCGGCCACGATCTCCAGCTCCGGGAAGCGGGCGCGGACGGCCTGCACCGTCTCCAGCACCTTGCGGGTGTGGCCGTGCGCGGTGTCCACCGCCACCACGTCCACCTTGACCTCCACCAGGGCGGCCACGCGGTCGAGGACGTCGGGGGTGACGCCGACGGCGGCGCCCACGCGCAGGCGCCCCAGCGCGTCCTTGCAGGCGTTGGGGTACTTGATCTGCTTCTGGATGTCCTTGACCGTGATGAGGCCCTTGAGGTTGAAGTCCTTGTCCACCACCAGGAGCTTCTCGACCTTGTGGCGGTGGAGGATCTCCTTGGCCTGCTCGAGGGTGGTGCCCACGGGGACGGTGATCAGGTTCTCCTTGGTCATCAGCTCCGAGACGGGGAGCTGGGTGCGGGTCTCGAAGCGCAGGTCGCGGTTGGTGAGGATGCCCACCAGGCGGGGGCCCACCGTCACGGGGACGCCGCTGATGCGGTAGCGGGCCATGACCTCCAGCGCCTCCGCCACGCGTGCGGTGGGGGCCACCGTGACGGGGTCCACGATCATGCCGGACTCCGAGCGCTTGACCTTGTCCACCTCCTGGGCCTGCCGCTCGAGGGGCATGTTCTTGTGCACGAAGCCGATCCCGCCCTCCTGGGCCAGGGCGATGGCCAGGGGCGCCTCCGTCACCGTGTCCATGGCCGCCGAGCAGATGGGAACGGAGAGCGTGATGTTGCGGGTGAGCCGGGTGCCGATGTCGGTCTCGGAGGGGAGGACGGAGGACTTCTGGGGGACGAGGAGGACGTCGTCGAAGGTCAGCGCCTCGGGTATGCGCTCATCCAGCATCAGGCCTCCGCCCATGGCAAGGGACCGCACCGCGGAGCCGGATTCGCCCCGGCGGAGCGGCGGGGGGGTCGGGGGCGCGCGCCGCGAGCGCCCCCCGGCTCGCTCAAGCCCCGTGGCACTTCTTGTACTTGCGCCCGCTGCCGCACGGGCAGGGATCGTTGCGTCCCACCTTGGGGGCGTCCCGGCGCACCGTGGGCACCGCGGCGTCGTGGCCGCCCTGGGCCTCCGCGGGCTCGGCCGTGGCCAGGCCGGAGCGCGAGCCGGAGAGGACCTCCCCCGGGTCGTTGAAGGTGAGGTTGCGCGGGACGCCGCGGCCCAGGGGGGCGAGCTCGCGGCGCGGGGCCGCGCGCGGCGCCATCTCCGCCCCCACCGCCGGGGGCAGCTCGAGGGGCGCCTCCTCCGGCACGGGGACCGGCTGGTAGAGGTAGATCCAGCGCAGGATCTCCTCGTCGATGCGGTCCATGAGGGCCTGGAACATCCCGTACGACTCCTTCTTGTACTCGACCAGGGGGTCCTTCTGCGCGTAGCCGCGCAGGCCGATGCCCTCCTTCAGGTGGTCGACCGCGTACAGGTGGTCCTTCCACTGCGCGTCCACGATCTGCAGCATGATCATGCGCTGGTGGAACGACATCAGCTCCTGGCCGACCGCGCGCTCCTTCTCCTCGTACTTGTCGAGGACGCGCTGGCCGAGGCCCTCGCTGAGCTCGCCGCGGCCCATCTCGCGCAGGGCGGCCAGCGACACCTCGAGGCCGAACGTCTCCTTGAGGGCGCCTTGCAGCCCCTCCAGGTTCCAGGCCTCGGGGTCGGCCCGGTCCGAGACGTAGGAGTCCAGGTACCACTCCAGGACCTCGCGGCCCAGGTTCAGCACGTGCTCGCGGGTGTTCTTGCCCTCGAGGGTCATGCGGCGCAGGCCGTACACGGCCTCGCGCTGCTTGTTCATGACGTCGTCGTACTCGAGGAGGTGCTTGCGCACGGAGAAGTTCTGCGCCTCCACCTGGCGCTGCGCGCGTTGGATGGACTTGGTGACCATCCCGTGCTCGATGGGCACGCCCTCCTCCATGCCCAGCCGCAGCATCAGGCCGCTGATGCGGTCGGAGCCGAAGATGCGCATGAGGTCGTCCTGCAGGGAGAGGTAGAAGCGCGAGGAGCCGGGGTCGCCCTGGCGGCCGGCGCGGCCGCGCAGCTGGTTGTCGATGCGCCGGGCCTCGTGGCGCTCGGTGCCCAGGATGTGCAGGCCGCCCAGGGCCACCACGCGCTCGCGCTCGTTCTGGTCGAGGAAGTCCTGCACGCGCCCGAACTCCGGGGCGGCGGCCAGGCGGTCGAGGTCCCCGCGCAGGGGGTGCACGGCCATGAAGTCCACCGGCTCCTCGATGCGCGGGTAGAAGCTGCGGGAGATCTTCTCCTTGGCCGCGCGGGGAAGGTGGCGGACCACCTCCAGGTACGCGCGCAGGGCGGGGAACTCGGTGGCCAGCCCCTCCAGGACCTGGATGGAGGGGTGGTCGGCGGCGAAGGAGGCCACCAGGCCCATGTAGCGCTTGGCCAGGTCGCGGCGGTCCTCCCCCGACAGCTTGCGCTCGGCCAGGGCCTTGGCGAACTCGCGCCCCATCTCCGCCGCCACCTGCTGCGCGGCGGCCTCGCGCTGCTCGGGGGTGGCCCTCTCGGGGTCGAGCTTCTGCTCGAGGAGCAGCGCCTTCGCCCGGTGCTCGGCCACGCCGCCCAGGATGATGTCCGTCCCGCGGCCGGCCATGTTGGTGGCGATGGTGACCGCCCCGAAGCGGCCGGCCTGGGCCACGATCTCCGCCTCGCGCTCGTGGTACTTGGCGTTGAGCACCACGTGCTTGATGCCCTCGCGCTTGAGGAGAAGGGAGAGGTGCTCCGACTTCTCGATGGAGATGGTGCCCACGAGGACGGGCCGGCCGCTCTCGTGGAGCTGCCGGATCTCGTCCACCACCGCCTTGAACTTCTCGTCCTCCGTGCGGTAGACCACGTCCGGCTGCTCGACGCGGATGAGGGGGCGGTTGGTGGGGATGACGAGGACTTCCAGCTTGTAGATCTTGTCGAACTCGGCGGCCTCCGTCTCCGCCGTGCCCGTCATCCCCGCCAGCTTCCCGTACATGCGGAAGTAGTTCTGGAAGGTGATGGTGGCCAGGGTCTGGTTCTCGCGCTCGATCTTCACCTTCTCCTTGGCCTCCACCGCCTGGTGCAGGCCGTCCGACCACCGCCGGCCGGGCATGAGGCGGCCCGTGAACTCGTCCACGATGACCACCTGGCCGTCGTTCACCACGTAGTCCACGTCCCGCTGGAAGAGGGTGTGGGCGCGGAGCCCCTGGTTCACGTGGTGCAGCACGTCCATGTTCGAGGGCTCCCAGAGGTTCTGCACCCCCAGCAGCTTCTCCACGTGGGCCATGCCCCCCTCGGTGAGGGTCACCGTCTTGGCCTTCTCGTCCACGATGTAGTCGCCCGTCTTCTCCAGCTCCGCCCGCTCCTCCGCCTTCTTGTCCCCCGTGATGCGCGCCCCCGGCTTGAGGCGGGGGATGATGGCGTTGATGCGGTAGTACTTGTCGGTGGACTCCTCGGCGGGGCCGCTGATGATGAGGGGCGTGCGCGCCTCGTCGATGAGGATGGAGTCCACCTCGTCCACGATGGCGTAGTTGTGCCCGCGCTGGACGTAGCCGGCCAGGTCGAACTTCATGTTGTCGCGCAGGTAGTCGAAGCCGAACTCGTTGTTGGTCCCGTAGGTGATGTCGGCGCCGTAGGCCGCCTGCCGCTCCTGGTCGCCGAGGTGGTGCTGGATCACCCCCACGCTGAGCCCCAGGAAGCGGTAGAGCCGGCCCATCCACTCGCTGTCGCGCTTGGCCAGGTAATCGTTCACGGTCACGACGTGGACGCCCTTGCCGGAGAGGGCGTTCGGGTAGGCGGGCAGGGTGGCCACCAGCGTCTTGCCCTCGCCCGTCTTCATCTCGGCGATGGTGCCGCGATGCAGGGTGAGGCCGCCGACGAGCTGGACGTCGAAGTGCCGCATGTTCAGCACGCGGCGCCCCGCCTCCCGCACCACGGCGAAGGCCTCGGGCAGCACGTCGTCGAGGGTGGCGCCGTTGGCGATCCGCTGCTTGAAGGCGGCCGTCTGCGCGCGGAGGTCGTCGTCGGAGAGGCCCAGGAGGTCCGGCTCCAGCACGCCCACGCGCTGGACGACGGGCCGGATGGCCTTCAGCTCCCGCTCGTTCTTGGTGCCGATGACCTTGGTGAGGATGGCGTTGAGCATGTGATCGCTCAGCGTATCAGCCGCGCTCCGGCGGGGTCAATCCTCGGGCGCAGAACGAAAAAGGGGGCGGAATGGCCCCCTTGGTCGCGGTGTGGCGGCGGTTCCGTCTAGCCGAAGCTGCGGTACTCGTCCAGGATGTAGTGGATCGGGTTCTGGGCCTGGTCGCGCACCCAGACCTCGTAGTGCAGGTGGGGAGCGGTGGAGCGGCCGGTGTTGCCGACGTACCCGATCACCTCGCCGCGCCGCACGCGCTGGCCGGGGCGCACGTTGAAGGCCTGGAGGTGGCCGTAGCGCGTGATGATGCCGAAGTCGTGCTCGATGATGATGGTGAGGCCGTAGCCCCCCTTCTCCGCCGTCGAAACCACCACGCCGTCGGCGGGGGACTGGATCTTCGAGCCGAGCGGGGTGGAGATGTCGATCCCGGTGTGGAAATCCCGCTGGCCGGTGAAGGGGTCGCGCCGGTTCCCGAAGGTGGCGGACAGGTAGCCGCGCACGGGCCATACGGAGGGGGTCGAGGCCAGCAGGTGCGTCTGGTCGCGATAGAAGTCCTCGAGGCGCGAGGAGCGCTCGGTCAGGGCGGCCAGGCTGCGATCCATGGCGGAGAGGGTGCCCGTCTCCATGGAGGGGGCGACGGTCTCCGCGGCGGGGAGCCCCCCGACGCCCGCGGTGGGCTCGGGCAGGGCCGACTCCAGGCCCGCCATCACGCCCAGCTTGGCGATCGTGCGCTGGAGATGCTCCATCTTCGCGTTGACCGCGCCCGCGGTCTGCTCGTACTCCCGCGCCTTGGTCAGGAGCTCCTCGTTCTGGGCGCGCAGGCGCCACACTTCCGAGACCTGCAGGCCGGCGCGGACCACGAAGGCGGAAGCGGTGAGAACCAGGGTGGCCATGCCTGCGATCGCCCACCGCACCGTGCGCACGGGGACGTGGAACTTCCGGAAGCGGGCCCGGGCATGGGGAACGACGATCAAGGTGTAGACCTTGTTGGTCAATGTCCACTCCCAAGGGGAAGGGGCCCCTGTGTGGGCCTTGCACCACAGAGGTCGGGTTTCATGCGGCTCCCGACCCACAAAAAGCGCTGGAGCCTACCACGGCGACTTTTTGGGCGTCAACCCGGTTCCAACTATTTGGAGTGGTTTTTCCGGGGCGTCGGAGGGGGTCAGGGGATCCGGCCGAGGGCGGCGTCCAGGGCCGTACGCGCCCCCAGGACGGCGGAGGCGAGGCAGAGGGCGAGCGCGCAGGCGCGCCCGGCACGGCCTCTCTCGGCCAGGGCCGCCAGCAGGAGGCCGCAGCCCACGGCCACGGGCGCCATCGTGAAGTAGTGGTGCTTGTGGAGCAGGTTGAAGAAGAGGTCGAGGACGCTGGCCGCCAAAAGGATGCCCGCCCAGGCGCCGAGCACGACCCTCGCCGGAGCCGGTGCGCCCCGCAGCCGCGACAGGCCGGCGAGGCCGGCCAGGGGAACCAGCACGGAGCCGAACGTGTAGGCGAGCCGCGACGGCTCGCGGGCCAGCCGCACGAGGAGGTCGCCCTCGGAGACGGCGGCCCCCGAACCCGCGGCGAGCCGCGGCAGCGACTCCGAGAGGAAGGGCCAGGTCCAGTGCACGTAGTACAGGGCGAAGGCGAGCAGGGACGCGGCGAGCCCCGCCGCGGCCAGGCGCCCCGCGGACCGGGGATGGCCGCGCCAGAGGAGCGGGACGCTGGCCGCGAGCACCAGGGCGGTGAAGAAGAGGGCCGCGGTGTAGGCGAGGAAGCAGGCGGTCAGCAGCAGCGTCGCCGTCCACCAGGTCCCGGGCCGGGCGAGCCGGTCGAAGCGGGCGACCACGAAGGCGAAGAAGAGGCTCGCCGCCCAGACGCCGAACAGCGTGACCACGTGACCCAGGCCGAGGAGCTGGAAGGTCGGCAGGAACGTCGCGAAGAACGCCGCCGCCCAGGCCGCGGCCTGCCGCCCGCCCACCCGGCCCGCGAGCCAGGCGGTGACCAGCGTCATCGAGGAGAGCAGGAGGGCCAGGACCACCTTCTGCCCGGCGTGGAACCAGGGCCGGGGCAGCGCCGCCAGCGGTGCGATGAGGGTCTGGTAGAGGAACGGGTTGGGGACGACGATGTTCCCCCACTGCTCCTGGCGGCTCAGGATGCTGCCGGGGTAGGGCAGGTAGAACTGCATGAACCGGCCCTTCCAGATCTCTTCCGCCACCGCCGCCTGGAACCGGAAGTGGCCGCCGCGGTAGAGCGGGAAGGACGTGACCGCGAGCCACGACACGAAGCCGAGCGCGGCGGCGGCCAGGGCCGCCGCCGGAAGGCCCGCACCGACCCGCCCGCGCCGCGCGCCGGCCAGCCCCGCGGCCAGGACCGTCCCCGCGGCGCAGATCCACGCGAAGTCCACGGCGAAGGGCGTGGCCACCGCCGGTCGAAGCGCCTGTGACCCCGCCTGGCCCGCCAGGGACAGCAGCGCCACGGGCAGCGCCAGGCGGGGGAGGCCCACGGCGGCCAGGGCGGAGCCGAGGAGCAGCGAGGAGGCCAGGACGGCCAACAGGACGCGGGCCGCGGGCAGGCTGTCCTCGCGCGTGACGCGCACGCGATCGAGCCGCAGCCCCACCCTCTCGCCGGCGGGGAACGTCAGCAGCGGGCCCGGCCGCCAGCCCGCGGGGGGCCGGAGGTCCAGGCGCGCCTCGGTCCAGGCCGGGGTGAGATCCGCCTCGAGCCGGTGGCCTCCGCTCGCCGCCACCGGCAGGCGGGGCGCGCCTGTCGCGGACGACACCACGAGGTCCACCGCCCAGCGCCCGCCGCCGCCGAGGTCGCGCAGGTCCAGCACGGCCCCGGGCTGCGGCGCACGGAAGGTCGCGCCCTCCGCCGCGTCGAAGGGCCCGAGCCCCCGCGCCACCGCGGCCTCCTCGCCCGAACCCACGTCGATCTCCACCACGGGCCGCGCGCGGTGCGCGCCGGCGACGGCCAGCGCGGCCGCGAGGGCCACGGCGGCCGTGGGCCATCGCGCCCAGACCCGAAGCCCCTCGCGCAGGGCGCGGCCCCACTCCGCGGCCAGCCCCGCCGCCCGCGCCACGGCCCCCGGGGCCAGCCGCGGCGTGACGTGGACCAGGGCCGCGGCGAGGGCGAGGGGCCATGCGGCGACGGCCATCCACGGGCGGGCCCAGAGGTACCCCGCGCCCAGCAGGAGGGCGAGCACAGGCGGCACCCAGGTCGCGCGCCGGCCCGAGGCGCTGCCGACGGCCAGGGAGGCGAGGAGGGCCGCGGCCAGGCCGGACGCCACCACTTGTCCCAGCGGCGGCCGCCGCGGCGCGACCAGCCGTCCGACGGGGACCAGTCGCGCGGCGTGGAGCCGCGCGCCGAGGTCCCGGGCATCGGCCGCCCCGGGGCGGAACGTCTCGGACTCGAGGGATACGGCCAGGTCCGACCGCCACCAGCCGCGCGTGACGGTGTCGAGCCTGATCGTCTCGACGCGCGAGGCGAGCGCCGCCTCGCGGCGGCGGCCGGCGGCCTCGAGGACGGCGCGGACGGGCGCGTGCCCGCGCGGCCGCCCGCCCGCGAGGTCGAGCTCCACGCGCACGGGCACGCCGGGTCCGGGGTCCGGGAAGACGATCGTGCTGCGTGCGCGCGACCAGCGGTGTCCGCCCTCCGGGGGATGGAAGCCGGAGAGGGTGGCGGCGGCGAGCAGGCCGCGCGGGGCCAGGGCCACCGGCCGCTGCACGAGGTAGGCCGCGCCCACGGCGAGCACGGCCAGCAGGGCCGCGCGCGCGGCGGGGCCGCCCGGCCGCGGCACGGCGGCGCGGAGCCGGCGGGTCCACCCTGCCCGTGGAGACGCGTCGGAGCCCGATGTCATCAGTTGGCGGTGGAGCGGACGGACGGCGTGGCGGCCGCGAGCGGCAGACGCTAACGCGTCGCCGCGAACGCGTCAAAGCCGCCCGCCCTCCGCGACGGAGGCCGCGGCTCCGCACCGCAGCTGGAGGGCCTCGGCCAGATGCGGGGCGCCCACCGAGGGGGCCGCCTCCAGGTCGGCGATGGTGCGGGCGACGCGCAGGAGCCGATCGTGGGCGCGGCCGGTGAGGGCCAGGCGGTCCACGGCGCGGCCGAGCAGGCGCTCGGCCTCCGGCTCGAGGCGCGCCGTCGCGCGCGCCGCCCGGCCGTCCAGGTCGGCATTGGTGGCGGCGCCCGTGGTGGCGGCGCGGGCTTCCTGGCGGCGGCGCGCGGCGAGGACGCGGGCCGCCACCGCGCTCGAGGGCTCGCCTCCGGCGCCGGCCAGGTCGGCGTAGGGCAGGGTGGGCACCTCGGCGTGCAGGTCGATGCGGTCGAGGAGCGGGCCCGAAAGCCGGTGGCGATAGGCGTCGAGGCGCGCCGGCGTGCAGCGGCAGGCGGAGGCGCGATCGCCCCGGCCTCCGCACGGGCACGGGTTCATGGCCGCGACGAGCTGGAAGCGCGCGGGCAGGGTCAGCGTGCCGCGCACGCGGGTGATGGTGACGCGCCGCTCTTCGAGGGGCTGGCGCAGCGCCTCCAGCGCCGGCCGCCGGAACTCGGGCAGCTCGTCGAGGAACAGCACGCCGTTGTGGGCGAGGCTGACCTCGCCCGGACGGGGGTGGCTGCCCCCGCCCACCAGGGCGGCATCGGTGGCCGTGTGGTGCGGGCTGCGGAAGGGCCGCGCGGTGAGGAGGCCCTCCAGGTGGGCGCCGCCCGCGGAGTGGATGGCCGTGGTCTCCAGCGCCTCCTCGAGGGTCAGCGGCGGCAGGATGCCGGGCAGGCGCCGCGCGAGCATGGTCTTGCCCGAGCCGGGCGGACCGCTGAGGAGGAGGTTGTGGCCGCCGGCCGCCGCCACCTCCAGCGCGCGGCGGGCGAGGGCCTGGCCGCGCACGTCGGAGAGGTCGGGCGCGGCCCGGGGGGCGGGGGCGCTCCCCACGGGCAGGGGCGGCTCCGGGCGCAGGGCCATGGCCGCCAGCGTGGCCGCCTGGGGAAGCGACTCCACCGGGTAGACGCGCACGCCGTCCGCGATCGCCGCCTCCGCCGCGTTGGCCGCGGGCACCACGGCGGCGGCAATGCCCTGCCGGCGGGCCATGAGCATCATGGGCAGCACGCCGGGCACCGGCCGCACGGCGCCGTCCAGGGCCAGCTCGCCCACGAGCAGGATGTCGCCCAGGAGCGCCTCGCCGATGGCGCCGTCGGCGGCGAGGAGGCCGACCGCGATGGCCAGGTCGTAGGAGGAGCCCACCTTGCGCAGGCTGGCCGGGGCCATGTTCACGGTGATGCGGCGGTCCCATTTGAAGGGGTAGCCGCAATTGCGCAGGGCGGCGCGGATGCGGCCCTCGCTCTCCTTCACCGAGGAGTCCGGCAGCCCGAGCATGGTGAAACGGGGGAAGCCCGCGGCGGTGTCGGCCTCGACGCGCACGAGGTGCGCCTCGACGCCGCACACGGCGGCGGTGAGGGATGTGGCGATCATGGGCCC
Organism: Vicinamibacteria bacterium; assembly: GCA_036556965.1. Classification (GTDB taxonomy): domain Bacteria; phylum Acidobacteriota; class Vicinamibacteria; order Fen-336; family Fen-336; genus DATBIO01. The sequence continues at coordinate 3,977 of DATBIO010000303.1, read as the reverse complement.
TCCAGGCTCCGGCGGGGGGAGAGCCCGTCTCCGCGGCAGCCTACGCGTGCCGGGGGCCGCCGGGGGTCCACGCGGCGGGCGCCGCGGCCCTAATCGAGGGTGTACAGCGTCAGGGTGCGGCCGGGAACGAGGCGGCTGGACAGGCCCTTGTTCCACTGCTGGAGCTGCAGGACCGTGGTGTTGAAGCGCGAGGCGATGCCGAACAGCGTGTCCCCCCGCCGGACCCGGTAGCGCAAGGGCGTGCCCCGGGCGCCCTCGGCGGCCAGCCTCTCGGCGGGGGCCGAGGTGCGCACCGCCGTCCGGCGCGCCTCTGCGCGCACGGGGATGATGAGCTCGGTCCCCCGCGCCAGGCGCTTGCTCGTGCGCAGTCCGTTGGCCTCCGCGATCTCGCGGGCGCTGGTGCCGTACTGCTTGGCCAGGGAGCTGAACGTCTGGCCGCGGCCCACCACGTGGGTGCGGAAGGCCACGCGCTTCTCGGGGGGCGTGGAGCGCAGGCACTCGGAGGCGTCCTTGCCCGTGCCCGTCGGCACCCGCACGGAGTGCGAGCGGTTCGCGGGCGTGGCCATGCGCCGCAGCTCCGGGTTGAGCTGGCGCAGGTCCTGCAGGTCGCTGCCCGCGCACTCCGCCACCAGGCGAAGGTCGGTGGCGCCGTGGACGGCCACGGTGTCGAACCGGAACGGCGCTTCCTGCGCGCCGCTGAAGCCGTAGGCCTCGGGCGCGCGCGCCACCAGGATGGCGGCATGGATCATGGGCACGTAGTTCCGCGTCTCGCGCGGGAGCGCGCCCATGCGCGACAGCTCCCAGAAGTCGCCCGTGCCGTACCCGTCCACGGCCCTCAGCACGCGGCCTTCCCCGGCGTTGTACGAAGCCAGGGCCAGGTTCCAGTCCTTGAACATCTCGTAGAGGACGGTGAGGTACTCGGCGGCGGCCACCGTGGCCTTCTCCGGGCTGCTGCGCTCGTCCACCCACCAGTCCTGGCGCAGGCCGAAGCGGCGGCCGGTGCCGGGGATGAACTGCCAGAGGCCCTTGGCCTTGGCCCGCGAGAGGGCGCCCGTCTTGAACGCGCTCTCCACGAGGGCGACGTAGGCCAGGTCCTGGGGGATTCCGCGCGCGGCGAAGACCTCGCGGATGCGGGGCAGGTAGCGTCCACCGCGCGCGAGGGCGGAGGCGAACCAGTCGCGCAGCTCGCCCTGGTACAGCTCGATGCAGGACAGGACCTCGTAGTTCAGGGTGATGCCCAGGGGGTTGGCCTCGCCCCGCAGGGCCTCCTCCGCGAGCCGCTGCGCCTCCGCGCTGGGCAGCCCGCCGGGGGCGAGGTCGGCCACGTCGTCGATGGCCGCGGGCTCCGGAGGCGCCTCGCTGAAGCCGTCGCCGGCGGCCAACACCTCGAGCTCCTGGAGCTGGACGGCCTCCAGCGTGCGGCGGTACGCCGCGGCCAGCCGGGGCTCGGCGAGGGCTCCGCCGGGTGCGCCCAGATAGACGTCCAGGGCCAGGTCGAACTCCTCGCGCGCGCGGCGGAGGTGGCCCGCCTGGCTCTCGGCCATCCCCGCGGCGAGATGGCGGTCGGCGATGGCCACCAGGCGCGCGACGGGGTCCTCGACGGGAGGAGCGACGGAAGGCTTGGCCGCGACCCCGGGCTTCCCGTGGGCGCAACCGGCGGCGAGGGCCGCCACGACGGCGCAAAGGACTGCGGAACGCGCGACTGTCATCCCGTGGCTCTCACTTCTCGAACCCCTGACGTCGGGACGGCAAAAGTTGCGGGACTCTAGCACAACTCGGGGGCAAATTGGGATGGGGGCTGAAGAAACTGGGCGGCTAGTCGTCGGTGAGCACGCCCTTGCCATCGGCGAAGTCCCGGGCGGCCGGTGTGACGATCGCTCCCTTCTTCGATTGGCGTCCTCGCTCCGCCTGGGCGTCGTGACGAGGCCCTCGCCTGGAGTGAATCCAGGCTCGGGCAGCCGGGGAGAGGCTCCGCTACGGAACGCGGCGGCTAGTCGTCGGTGAGCACGCCCTTGCCATCGGCGAAGTCCCGGGCCGCCGGTGTGACGATCGCTCCCTTCTTCAGCCGGATGGTGCGGCCCTCGCGGAGGGCGCGGCGGACGTCGTCCTCGGAGACGAAGTCCACGGCGGGCGGTCGCGACGGCGCGGGAGGTGGAGGCGGCGCGGGCGAGACGGGGGGGGCCGGCTTCTCCGCGCGGGCCTCGGGGGCCCGGGCGGCGCCGATCCGCTGGTCCAGGAAGCTGGCCACCTGGTCCTGGAGGGGGGCGGCGGCCGCGCGCGCCTCGCGCGGAAGCTCGTAGGCCAGCCGCTTCACGTTGATGAGGTGGAGGGGGGTGATGTTGTCGGAAGTGATGTTGCCCGCGTAGGCGCCGCAGCCGAGGCTCATGGAGGGCGCCAGCCCGGTGGTGTAGCCCGTGGCTCCCATGGAGGACTGGGTGTTGGCCACGATGCGGAACACCGGCTTCTTGAGGGCGAACTCCCGGATGACGGCGTCGTCCTTGCTGTGGATGGCCATGGTGTGCCCGGTGCCGCCGTAGCGCAGGAGCTGGAGCACGCGCTCGCAGCCCTCGTGCCAGTCCTTGACCACGTAGAAGGCGAGCACGGGGGAGAGCTTCTCGATGGAGAGGGGATGGTCGCGGCCCACCCCGGCCAGGGGTGCCAGCAGGACGCGGGTCTCCGGCGGCACCTTGAAGCCCGCCTTCTCGGCGATGTAGGGCGCGGGCTTGCCCACGATCTCCGGGTTGGCCAGCCGCTGCGGCGTGACCACCACGCGCGCCACCGCCGCGGATTCGGTCTCGGACAGGAAGTACCCGCCGTTCTTCCTGACCTCGGCCATCACCGCGTCCTTGATGGCCTCGTCGCAGATGAGGGACTGCTCGGAGGAGCAAAGGGTCCCGTTGTCGAAGGTCTTGCCCGCGATGACGTGCCGCACCGCCGCCGGCACGTCGGCCGTCTTCTCGATGTAGGCGGGGACGTTGCCCGGGCCCACGCCGTAGGCGGGCTTCCCCGAGGAATAGGCGGCGCGCACCAGCCCGATGCCGCCCGTGGCCAGGATCACGCCCGTCTCCCGCGCGCGCATGAGCTCCTGCGTGCCCTCGAGCGTCACCTCGGTCATGCAGGAGAGCGCGTCCGGGGGCAGCCCCGCCGCTACCGCCGGACCGTGCATCACCCGCACCGTCTCCAGGATGCAGTTGCGCGCGGAGGGGTGGGGGCTCATGACCACGGCGTTGCGCGCCTTGATGGAGATCAGGGCCTTGTAGATGGCGGTGGAGGTCGGGTTGGTGGAAGGGATGATCGCGGCCACCACGCCCATGGGCTCGGCGATCTCCACCACCCGGCGGACGGGGTCCTCGCGCAGCACCCCCACCGTGCGCAGGGGCTTGATGTACGCGAAGACGTCCACCGCGGAGAAGAGGTTCTTGAGCGTCTTGTCCTTGGTGCTGCCGAAGCCGGTCTCCTCGTGGGCCATGCGGGCCAGGCGCTCGGCCTCCTGGCGCGCGGCCCCGGCCATGGCCTCCACCACGCGGTCCACCTGCTCCTGGCTGAAGCCGGCCAGCGTCTTCTGCGCCTCCTTGGCCCGTGCCAGCAGGGTGCGGGCCTCCTGGATGGATCGGAGGTCGCTGTCGTTCACGGCCGGCGCGGCCATGGCGCGCTATCCGCGGCGGCTGGCGGGGGCGGGCGCCGCGGGCGGCGTCCCGCCGGGCAGGATCTTCTCCGCCTCCTGGTGGGGCCGGGGGATCACGTGCACGGAGACCAGCTCCCCCACGCGCCGCGCCGCCGCCGCCCCGGCGTCGGTGGCGGCCTTCACCGCGCCCACGTCGCCGCGGACCATCACCGTCACGTACGCGGAGCCGATGTACTCCTTGCCCACCAGGACGACGTTGGCGGCCTTGACCATGGCGTCGGCGGCCTCGATGGCGCCGACCAGGCCCCTGGTCTCGATCAGGCCGAGCGCTTCCTGGGACATGTGACCTCCG
>DATBIO010000302.1:0-18384 GCA_036556965.1 Vicinamibacteria bacterium | reverse complement strand
GATCGACTTCAGCTCGAGCACGCTGTGCTCGAGGTCCGTGTTGATGATCGCGTAGTCGTAACGGCCGAACTGGCGCAGCTCGCGCAGGGCCGCGGACAGCCGCGGCGCGAGCAGGGCCTCGTCGCCCGGGTGCCGCCCGCGCAGGCGCGCCTCCAGGTCGCCGAAGGAGGGGGGCACGATGATGACGCTCACCGCCTCCGCCAGCCGCTCGCGGATCTGGTCCGCGCCCTGCACGTCCACGTCCAGGACGAGGTCCACCCCCGCGCGCGCGGCCGCCTCGTACTCGTCGCGGGAGGTCCCGTAGCGCCGGCCGTGCACGTGGGCCCACTCCAGGAAGCGGCCCTCCTCCACCAGGGAGGCGAAGGCGGCGTCGCCCACGAAGTGGTACTCGCGGCCGTCGGCCTCGGTGGCGCGCGGGGGGCGCGTGGTGTGCGAGATCGAGAAGCGCAGCCCGGGCACCTCCGCCACCACCCGCGCGACGATGGTCGTCTTGCCCGCCCCCGAGGGCCCGGAGACCACGATGACGCTGGGCCTCCTACTCAACGTTCTGCACCTGCTCGCGGAAGCGCTCGACCTCGCCCTTGAGCGCCACCACGGCGTGGGCCAGGGCGGCGGACGGGGACTTGGCCCCGATGGTCCCCGCCTCCCGCGCCATCTCCTGGGCCAGGAAGTCGAGCCGCTTGCCGCAGGGCGCCCCCGCCGCCAGCGCGTCGCGGGCCTGGGCCACGTGGCTGCGCAGCCGGGCCAGCTCCTCGGTGACGTCCATGCGCTCCGCCGCCTTCACCGCCTCCTGGTACAGGCGGCCGTCCTCCAGCCCCAGCTCCTGCTTGAGGGCGGCCAGCCTCTCCAGCACGGCCTCGCGGCGGGCGTCCTTCTCGTCGGCGGAGAGGGCCTCGATGCGCAGGGCCGCCTCCTCCATGGCGGAGAGCGCTTCGCGCAGCGCCTCCTCCAGGTGCGCGCCCTCCGCGCGGCGCATCCGCACCAGGGCCTCCAGGGCCTCGTCCACCACCGAGAGCAGCCGCGTCCGGCGCTCGCCGTCCTCGTCGGGGGCCCCGTCCGTCACCTCCACCACCCCGGGGAGCCGCACCACGTCCCCGATGCGCACCTCGCCCGGCAGCGCGTACTCGCGCTGGATGCGCTTCAGGGCGTCGACCACGGAGGAGACGAAGGCGGGGGGGGCCACCGTCACCTGGCGGTCGGAGGCCCGGGTCTCGGCCTGGATGCTGACCTCCACGCGGCCGCGCGCGATGCGCGCCTGCACCAGCCGGCGCACGTCCACCTCCAGGGAGAGCAGGCGGCGGGGCACGTGCAGCCCGAGGTCGAGGAAGCGGTGGTTCACGCTGCGCGCGGTCACCGCGAACTTCTCGCCCTCGTCCCCCGCGCTGGCCGCGCCGAACCCCGTCATGGAGCTGACCCCGCTCATACCGCGGCCGCCTCGGGGGCGAACTGCAGCTCGTAGAGGCGGCTGTAGAGGCCGCCCGCGCGGCGCAGCAGCTCGTCGTGGGTGCCCGTCTCGCTCACCTCGCCCCCGTCGAGGACGATGATGCGGTCGGCCCCGCGCACGGTGGCCAGGCGGTGGGCGATGACGAGGGCGGTGCGCCCCTTCATCAGGTTCGAGAGCGCCTCCTGGACCAGCCGCTCCGACTCCGAGTCGAGGGCGGAGGTGGCCTCGTCCAGGATGAGGATGGGGGGGTCCTTGAGGATGGCGCGTGCGATGGCGATGCGCTGGCGCTGCCCGCCGGAGAGGCGGCTCCCCCGCTCGCCGATCACGGTGTCGTAGCGCCGCGGCAGGTCCAGGATGAAGTCGTGGGCGAAGGCGGCCCGCGCCGCCCCCTCGATGCGCGCCTCGTCCACGTCGCTCAGGCCGTAGGCGATGTTGGCGCGCACGGTGTCGTCGAAGAGCACCGTCTCCTGGGTGACGAGGCCGATCTGCTCGCGCAGGCTCTTGAGGGTCACGTCGCGCACGTCCACCCCGTCCACCAGGATGGCGCCCTCGCTCACGTCGTAGAAGCGCGGGAGCAGGTTCATGAGGGTGGTCTTGCCCGCCCCGCTCGTGCCCACGATGGCCACCACCTCGCCCGCGCGCGCGCTGAAGCTCACCCGGCGCAGCACGATCCCGTCGGCGTCGGCGTAGCGGAAGCCCACGTCGCGGTACTCGACCTCGCTCTGCATGCGCGGCAGGGGCACGGCCGAGGCCGACTCCGTGACCTCGAGGTGGGTGTCCAGGACCTCGAAGACGCGCTCGCCGGCGGCCATGGCCCCCTGGAGGGTGGCGTTGACCTTGGAGAGGCGCTTGACCGGCGTGTACATGGCGAAGAGCGCGGCCAGGAAGGCGGTGAACTGGCCGGGGGTCAGGCGGCCGGCCCGGATCTCCCCGCTGCCGTAGAAGAGGGCCCCCACCAGGGCGATGCCCCCCACCAGCTCCATGAGGGGGGGGAGCACCGCGCTCGTGCGCGTGATGCGCATGTTCACGGTGAGGAGGCGGCGGGCGGCGCGGCGGAAGCGGCCGCTCTCGAACAGCTCCATGCCGAAGGCCTTCACCACGCGGAAGCCCGAGATGGTCTCCTGCAGGATCTGCGAGATGTCACGCCACCGCCGCAGGGAGGTCTCGTTGGAGGCGCGCAGGCGCCGGCCCAGGCGGACCAGGGGGTAGAAGGCCCCCGGCATCCCCACCAGCGAGATCAGGGCGAGGCGCCAGTCCTGGCTGAAGAGGACCACCAGGAGGGCCAGCACGGTGAGCCCCTCCTTCAGGAGGTCCCCCGCCATCTCCGACACGGCGTGCTGGATGCGCTCCACGTCCGTGGTGATGTGGCTCATGAGGGAGCCGGTGCTGTTGCGTCCCAGGAAGCTGAACGACTGGTTCAGCACGTGGTCGTAGAGCTGGACGCGCAGGTCGGTCACCGCGCGCTGGCCGGCGTCCGCCACCAGCGTCGTGGAGAGGTAGGAGCAGAGGCCCTTGAGGAAGTAGAGCAGGATGATGGTGAGGGCCACCTGCCCCACGTTGATGCTCTGGATCAGGACCTTGTCGAAGATCGGCTCCACCATGCCGACCAGGGCGCCGCTGGCCGCCGCGTAGCCGGCGGTGGCGAGCCAGGACGTGAGGAGCAGGGCGCGGTAGGGCCGCGCGTACGCGAAGAGCCGGCCGAACAGGCGCGCTTCGCGCCGCGCCTCGTCGAGCCAGGCGGTGAGCTTCCGCGACCACGGCCGCGGGCTGCGCGGACGGGGTGCGGCCCCGAGGGACGTGGCAGGGGGCGCAGCCGGGAGGGCTATGGTGACCGATCTCCTTGCGGGGACGGGCTTTAGCAGCCCAGAATGACCGTTGATTATAGCCGGCGCCGCGGCGCGCCGGCAACCCGCGCTCAGCCCCGGGGCCCGTACCCCCCGGGATGGTCCCGCCGCCAGCGCAGCGCGGTCTCCACGATCCGCGCCAGCTCGCCCTGATGCACGGTGAAGGCCAGGCGGTCGCGGCCCCGGCCCACCGCGGCCACCAGGCGGGGGGGATCCCCCGGCCGGCGCGGACCCACCGCCGCCGGCACCGGCCGCCCCACCACGCGCTCCACCGTCTGCACGACCTCGCGCACGGAGTGGCCGTGCCCCGTGCCCAGGTTGAACGCCTGGAACGGCTCGTCCCCGAAGGCGCCCAGGGCCAGGACGTGGGCCCGCGCCAGGTCCTGCACGTGGATGTAGTCCCGCACGCAGGTGCCGTCGGGCGTGTCGTAGTCCTCGCCGTGGATGGTGAGGGCCGGCCCCCGGCCCAGGGCCGCGTCCAGGGCGCGCGGCACCAGGTGCTCCTCGGGGCGATGGTCCTCGCCCAGCGTGCCGTCGGTATGGCAGCCGGCGGCGTTGAAGTAGCGCAGGGCGATGGCCTGGAGCTGGCCGGCGCGGGCGTGGTCGGCCAGCACGCGCTCGAAGGCCATCTTGCTCGCGCCGTAGGGGTTGATGGGCTCCTGCGGGTGGTCCTCGTCCATGGCCTCGCGCACGGGCATGCCGTAGACGGCGCAGGTCGAGCTGAACACGATGCGCGCCACGCCCTCCGCGCGCATGGCCTCGAGGAGGGCCAGCCCCTTGGCCACGTTGGTGGCCCAGTAGGCGCCGGGGCGCGCCACCGACTCCGCCACGCTCAGCAGGCCGGCGAAGTGGAGGACGGCCTCCGCGCCCTCCAGGGCCCGCCGCAGCGACTCGGCGTCCCCCAGGTCGCCCCGCACCAGGCGCGTGGCCGCGGGGACGGCGTCCCGGTGGCCGTGCGAGAGGTCGTCCAGCACCGAGACCTCGTGCCCGGCCTCGGCGAGCTCGCGGACGGCGTGGCTCCCGATGTAGCCCGCGCCCCCCGTGACGAGGACCCTCATCTCAGCACGTCCGCGGCGGGGCCTTCAGCGTCGCCCGATGCCTTCGTAGTGGAAGCCCAGCGCGCGGAGCGTGTCCGGGTTGTAGATGTTGCGGCCGTCGAACACCGCCGGCCGCCGCATCACGGCCCGGAGGCGCGCGAAGTCGGGCTCCCGGAACTCGGCCCACTCCGTGGCCAGCACCAGGGCGTCCGCCCCTTCCGCCGCCGCGTAGCTCTTGCCGGCGAAGGTGACGTCGCGCTCCGCGTAGAGACGGCGGGCGCCGTCCATGCCCTTGGGGTCGTAGGCGCGCACGGACGCGCCGCGCGCCAGCAGCGCGTCGATCATGGCCAGGGCGGGGGCCTCGCGCAGGTCGTCGGTGCGGGGCTTGAAGGTCAGGCCCCAGAGCGCCACCACCGCTCCCTTGAGCCCGCCCAGGTAGCGCTCCACGCGGTCCACGAGCACGGTCTTCTGCGCCTCGTTGGTCCGGTCCACGGCCGCCACCACGTCCAGCCGCACGCCCGCCTGCTCGCCCATGTGCACGAGCGCCTTCACGTCCTTGGGGAAGCACGACCCCCCGTAGCCGAGGCCGGGAAAGAGGAAGGAGGCGCCGATGCGGCTGTCGCTTCCCACCCCCAGCCGCACCTGGCGCACGTCCGCCCCCACCGTGTCGCACAGGTTCGCGATCTCGTTCATGAACGAGATGCGCGCGGCGAGCATGGCGTTGGCCGCGTACTTGGTCAGCTCGGCGGAGGCGGGGTCCATGACCATGATGGGGTTGCCCGTGCGCACGAAGGGCTCGTACAGCTCGCGCATCAGGGCCTCCGCGCCCGCGTCGTCCGTGCCGATGACCACCCGGTCGGGCTTGAGGAAGTCGTCCACGGCCATGCCTTCCTTGAGGAACTCCGGGTTGGAGACCACGGAGAAGGGATGGCGCGTGCGCGCGGAGACCACCTCGCGCACGCGGCGGGCGGTGCCCACGGGGACGGTGGACTTGTTCACGATCACCTTGGGGCCGTCCATGGCCTCCCCCACCGCCTCCGCCACCTCCAGGACGTGGGTCATGTCCGCCGAGCCGTCCTCGTCCTGCGGCGTCCCCACGGCGATGAAGAGGATGTCGCTGGAGCGCACCGCCTCGGCGAGGTCGGTGGTGAAGCGCAGGCGCTCCTCCGCCACGTTGCGCTGGATCATCTCGCCCAGGCCGGGCTCGTAGATGGGGATCTCGCCGCGGCGGAGGGCGGCCACCTTCTCCCCGTCCTTGTCCACGCACACCACGCTGTTGCCGTTCTCGGCCAGGCAGGTGCCCACCACGAGCCCCACGTAGCCGGTGCCCACCACGCCTATCCGCACCACCGCTCCCTTCCCCCGCGCACGAACCGGGGAATCTAGCACGGTACGCCGCCATTTCCGGAAGGGACCGGGCCGGGCCCGGGGACGCGATAAGATCTGCGCGGGCATGGCCAAGAGCGGCCTCAACATCGGGTTCGACATCCGGCCATCGCTGCTGAGGCCAACGGGCGTCGGCGCCTACTGCCTCGCCCTCGCCGACCGCCTCCCCCACGCCGCCCCCGACATGCGGTTCTTCCTGTTCAGCGCCTCCCTGCGCGACCGCTACCGGCGCCGGTCGTGGCCGCCCAACGCCACCCTGGTGGACCGGCGGCTGCCCGTGCGCGTCCTCAACCTGGCCTGGAACCGCCTGGGCTGGCCGTCCCTGGACCGGCTGGTGGGCGCGCCGCTGGACCTCGTGCACTCGCCGCACCCCCTGCTCGTCCCCGGCAAGCGGGCGCGGCAGGTGGTGACCCTGCACGACCTGTTCTTCCTGAAGCACCCGGAGATGACGGACGCCGAGGTCCGGCGCGACTACGCGCCCCTGGTGCGCGAGCACGTCGCGCGCGCGGACGGCGTCATCTGCGTGTCCGAGCACACGGCTTCCGAGGCGCGCCTGCTGCTCGACGTGCCCGCGGAGAAGATCGCCGTCATCCCCAACGGGGTGGACCCCATCTACCGCACCACCGTCACCCCGGAAGAGGTGGAGACGGTGCTCGCGCGCCGGCGCCTGCCCCGCGGCGCCATCCTCTACGTGGGGACGGAGGAGAAGCGCAAGAACCTGGTGAACCTGGCCATGGCCTACATGGGCCTGACGCGCCGGCGGCGCCAGACCCCGCCGCTGGTGCTGGTCGGCCCCGGCTCCTACTGGGCGCAGGCCGGCCCGGACGTGGGGGCGCAGATCCGGGCCACCGGCTACCTGGAGACGGCGGAGATCCGCGCCCTCATGGCCGCCTCCTCCCTCCTCGTGCTGCCCTCCCTGGAGGAAGGCTTCGGCCTCCCCGTGGCGGAGGCCATGGCCGCGGGACTGCCCGTGGTCTGCTCGCGCGGCTCCGCCCTGGAGGAGGTGGCGGGGGGGGCGGCCATGCTGGTGAACCCGCTGGACACCCGCTCCATCGCCCAGGGCATCGAGCGCGTCCTGGACTCGCCCGAGCGCGCCGCCGAGCTGCGGCGGGCCGGCCTGGAGCAGAGCCGCCGCTACGACTGGGACACCACCGCCGCCCTCACCGTGGAGTTCTACCGCAAGGTCCTGGGGAACTGAGGGCGGTGCGCATCGGCGTGGACGCCCGCGAGCTGCAGGGGCGGCCCACCGGCGTCGGACGCTACCTGCGCAACCTGCTTGCGGCCTGGCCCGCGGGCGACGCCTTCGTCCTCTACTTCAACGGCGCCCCCCCGGCGGGGCTGGGCGTGGAGGGAGAGGCGCGCGCGGTGGGGCCCGCGGCGCATGGCCTGCTGTGGCAGGAGCGCGACCTGCCGCGCGCGGCGCGCGGGGACGGCCTGGACGTCTTCTTCGCCCCCGCCTACTCCTGCCCCGTGCGCCTGGAGGTGCCGCGGGTGACCACCGTGCACGACCTCTCCTTCGTCTCCCTCCCCGAGGACTTCACCCTGCGTGACGCCCTGCGCCGCCGCCTCACGGTGGGGGCGAGCGTGCGCGTCTCCCGCCGCATCGTGGTCCCTTCCGCCTTCACCGCGCGCGAGGTCGCCGCGCGCTACCCGGAGAGCGCGGGGCGCGTGCGCGTCATCCCGGAGGCGGCGGCGGCCGACATCCCGGCCGTGCCTCCGCCGGCGGCCGGGCGGGGCGGCGGCGGGTTCCGCTTCCTGACGGTGGGCGCGATCCTCAGCCGGCGGCGCCTTCCCGACCTGCTGCGCGCCCTGGCCGGGCTCCGCCCGCGCCTGCCCGGGGCCACCCTCGACGTGGTGGGCGAGAACCGCACGCACCCGCGCCTCGACCTCCCGGCCCTGGCGCGCCGGCTCGACCTGGAGGATGCCGTGCGCTTCCACGGCTTCGTGCCCGACGCCGAGCTGGCCCACCTCTACGCGCGCGCGGACGCCTTCGTCTACCTCTCCGACTACGAGGGCTTCGGCCTGCCCGTGCTCGAGGCCCTGGCCCGCGGCATCCCCACCGTCACCTCCGCGCGCCCCTGCCTGGGCGAGCTGTTCGGGGAGGCGGCCCTCCTCGTGGAGCCCACCGACCACCGCGCCCTGCTGGAAGCCCTGGTGGCGGCGGCGGCCGACCCCCGCTGCCGGGCGCAGCTCTCCGCCCGCGGGCCCGCCCTGTCCGCCCGCTTCACCTGGGTTGCCGCGGCCACGCGCACGCGCGCGGTCCTGGCCGAAGCGGCGGCGTGACGGCGCGGGTGGCGGTGGTGACGGTGGCCCACGACACGCGCGACGACGTGCTCCGCTGCCTCGCTTCCCTGCGCGCGTGCGCCCTGCCCCTGGAGACGGTGGTGGTGGACAACGCCAGCGGCGACGGCACGCCGGCGGCGGTGGCGGCGGCCTTCCCGGACGCGCGCGTCGTCGCCAACGCCGAGAACCGGGGCTTCGCCGCCGCCTGCAACCAGGGGGCGGCGGCCACCACCGCCGAAGCCGTCCTCTTCCTCAACAGCGACGCGGAAGCGCGGCCGGGAGCGGTGGAGGCCCTGCACGGCCTCCTCGCCGCGCGCCCGGAGGTGGGCGCGGTGGGGCCCCGGACCGTCTTCCCCGACGGCACCGTGCAGGTCTCCTTCGGCCCCGACCTCACGCCCGCCGCGGAGTGGCGCCAGCGGCGCCTCGTGCGCGGCGTGCGCCGCCGCGACCCCCGCGCCCTGCGCGAGGCGGAGGCCGCCGCCGCGCGGGAGCACGAGCCGGACTGGCTCTCCGGAGCGTGCCTCATGGTGCGGCGCGCCGCCTTCGCCGCCGTGGGCGGGTTCGACGAGGGCTTCTTCCTCTACGAGGAGGACGCGGACCTCTGCCGCCGCCTGCGCGCGGCGGGATGGCGGGTCCTCTACACGCCCGCGGCGGAGGTCGTCCACGGCCTGGGCCGCAGCATGGCCAGGGCCTCCGCGCGCGCCGCCGACGCGTACCACCGCAGCCACCTGCGCTACTACCGCAAGCACAACGGCCCCCTGGCCACCCTGGGGCTGCGCGCCCTCCTCGCCCTGCGCGGGCGCTTCCGCGTCGCGCTGTCGGGCTGATCCGCGTTGCGGCCCCCGCGGCCGCGTGCTACGTTGCCCACGGCGTCGCCGCGACACGAAGGGCCAGCACCCGAACCTTGAGAGCAACCGCCGTCCATGAAGATCGCCATCGACGCCCGCAAGTGGCGGGATTACGGCATCGGCACCTACGTGCGGAACCTGGTGCGCCATCTCGCGCACCTCGATAGAGAGACCACCTACTTCCTCTTCTGTTCCCGGGCCGACGAGCCCACCCTGCGCGACCTGGCCGCCAACTTCGTGCCCGTGGTCGAGGAGTCGGGCGGCTACAGCGTGCGCGAGCACCTCTCCATCCCGGGCAAGCTCGAGCGCCTGGGGGTCCAGCTCTTCCACGCCCCGCACTACGTGCTGCCCGTGCTCTGCCGCAAGCGCGCGGTGGTCACCATCCACGACTGCATCCACCTGCTCTTCCCCCAGTACCTGCCCAACCGCATGGCCTGGCACTACGCCCGCCTGATGATGGGCAACGCCGTGCGGCGGAGCGACCTCGTGCTCACCGTGTCGGAGGCCTCGCGCAACGACATCCTGCGCTTCTACCCGGAGGCCGACCCCGAGCGCCTGCAGGTGGTGCCCAACGCCATCGACGAGACGCTGCTCGCCGACCCCGGGGCGGAGGAGATGGAGAGGGTGCGCGAGCGGTACCAGATCCGGCGGCGCTTCATCCTCTACGCGGGCAACGTGAAGCCGCACAAGAACCTCGCCCGCCTCATCTCCGCCTTCGCCCTCCTCAAGCAGCGCGGCCACGAGGACCTCAAGCTCCTCTTCATCGGCGACGACGCCAGCAAGTACCCCGCGCTGCGGCGGCTGGTGGAGGGCGCGCGCCTGCGCCAGGACGTGCGCTTCTTCGGCTTCGTGCCCGACCGCACGCTGGCCGCCCTGTACCGCATGGCCGCCGTCTTCGCCTTCCCCTCCCTCTACGAGGGCTTCGGCCTGCCCCCCCTGGAGGCCATGGCCTGCGGCACTCCCGTCGTCACCTCGCGCCTCTCCTCCCTGCCGGAGGTGGTGGGCGACGCCGCGGTGCTGGTGGACCCCTACAGCCCGGAGGACATCGCGCGCGGGCTGGAGGCCGTGCTCGACGATCCCGCCCTGGCCGCCGACCTCGTGGCGCGCGGGCTCGAGCGCGCCCGCCTGTTCTCCTGGGAGCGCTCGGTGCGCGCCATCCACGCCAGCTACATGCGGCTGCTCGGCCAGCCCGTCCCCGCGGTGGCCGCCGAAGAGCGGGCCTAGCCGGGACGTGAGCCTGCCGCGCGGGCTGGGCGCCGCCCTCCTGTGCGCGGCCGCGCTCCCCGCCTCCGCGGGCCACGACGCGCGCGACGACGCGGCGCGCGCGGCCGTCTACGACCACCTCCTCTCCGCGGGCTTCTCCCTCAACTACGACACGCCCCGCCTCTACTGCCTGGCCGTGCAGTCGCCGGGCGCCCACGGCCTCGTGACCGCCGATCCGCTGCCCGCGGCCATGCCCCGCGGCACGTATGACGCGCCCGTGGTCCCCCTCTCCCTCTGCCGTGAGGCGGGCCTCGTCTTCTACAGCGGGGCCGTGCGCTGGGAAGGAGAGACGGCGCAGGTCGAGGGCGGGCTGCTGAGGCTCCACACACGCGACCCGCGCGTGCGCGAGCCCACGCCCGACCGGCGCACCTACCGCGTGGAGCGCCATCCGGAGCACGGCTGGGTGGTGACGCAGTGGACCATCGACCCCCTGCCCGGCATGGCCGGCCCGGTGGCCTCCGCGCCGGAGCAGGCCGCCCCCCTCCGCTACTGGAGCCTGGTCGAACGCTACGCCCGCGGACAGCGCCAGGCGGCGGTGGAGGGCCTGGCCGCCATGTCGGACGGCGAGGTCCGGCGGGCGCTGGCCGACGCGCCGCGCCGCCCGGCGGCCTGCGCGGCCATGCTCCACACCGACCGGGCGTTCAGCGGTGCGGGCGGCACCGCGCCGGCCCGGTTCGCGCAGCACCTCGACCACGCGCGCGCGCTGGTGGAGGTGGCGCGTCAAGACGGGAGGGACGGCCAGGACTTCGCGCGCCGCTGGTTCGTGGCCGTGACGCTCAAGGCCCACCAGACGGCGGACGGTTCCCTGGGGCGGCGGCTGGCCCGCGCCGGCCGCGTGGCCTTCCCCCAGGACCCGGAGCTCGCCATGGCCTGGGGCCGGCTCGAGGAAGCGATCGCCTGGCACGGGCCGGTCTGGCGCACGGCGGCGGAGACCCCCGTCTCCGAGGCCGAGGCCTGGGGCTTCCGGCCGCCTTCCCTCGCGCGGGCGCTCGAGGTGGACTTCGCGCTGCGCGAGGCCCGCCGCCTGTTCGAGGCCGCGCTCGGCGCGGAGGCGGGGAACGTGGAGGCGCGCCTTCGCCTCGGCCACGTCCTTCTGAGCCTCGGCGACCTGGACGGCGCCGCGGGGCGCCTCGGGTCCGTGCCAAGCCTGCAGCCGGATCCCGCCACCGCGTACCTGGCGCACCTCTTCCTCGGCCGGGTGGACGAGCGCCGCGCGCGCCTGCCCGAGGCGGTGGCCGCCTACCGCCGCGCGGTGGAGGTGCGGCCCGACTCGGCCACGGGCCACCTCGCCCTGAGCCAGGCCCTGCACCGCACGGGCGCGCTCGAGGCTGCGCGCGCCGCCCTGCGCGATGCCCTGGCCACACCCACGGGCGCGCTCGATCCCTACCGGACGTACGTCCTGGGCGGCACGCCCTCCGCCGACGAGCGGCTGCAGGCGCTCCGCGAGGAGGTGTCGCCGTGACGCTGCTGGGCGGCCTGCTCGCCGCCGCCGGCGCGGCGGCGGCGCCCCAGCCTCCCGCGGTGTTTCCCTCCGGGGTGGAGGCGGTTTTCGTGGACGCCGCCGTGCTCCGCCAGGGACGCGCCGTCACCGGCCTCCAGGCCCGCCACTTCCAGCTGCGCGACAATGGCGTCGTCCAGGCGGTGGAGCTGGTGGCGGCGGAGACGCTGCCCCTGGACCTGCGCATCGTCTGCGACGCCAGCGCCAGCCTGGAAGGCCCGGGCTTCGAGGGCCTGCGCGCGGCCGCCCGCGCCGTGGTGGCGCGCCTGCGCGGGGACGATCGCGCCACCCTGCTCGCCTTCGCCCAGGACCTGCGCGAGCACCCCCTCCGCGACCCGGCGGCCGTGGACCGTGCGCTCGCATCGCTGGTCCCCGCGGGACGGACCGCCCTCCGTGACGCCCTCTACGCCGCGCTGGTGCTGTCGTCGCCCGGGCGGCGCGCGGTGGTGGTGGCCCTGACCGACGGCTGGGACAACGCGAGCTGGGTGGGCGAGGACGACGTCGCCCAGGCCGCCCTCGCCTCCAACGCCACCCTGCACCTGGTGGTGGGGACGGCCCCCGGCGCGCGCGAGGCGCCCGAGGTGGCCGCCCTGCGCCGCATCGCGGAGCAGACGGGCGGCCGCCTCTGGAGGGCCCGCGACTTCGCCGGCGTCGCCCCCGCCCTGCAGGCCATCGTGGAGGGCCTGCGCCACCAGTACCTCCTCCGCTACGAGCCCACGGGCGTGAGCGGGCCCGGAGCCCACGAGATCGACCTGCGCCTCCGGGGCGCGAAGGGACAGGTCCAGGCCCGGCGCGGGTACATCCGGCCGCGGTGAGGAGGCTTCCGCAGTTCTCCGTTAAGTTACGCCCGTGAAGGTCGCGCTCGTCCACGACTGGCTGACGGGAATGCGCGGGGGGGAGAAGGTCCTCCTCTCCCTGGCCCGGCTCTTCCCCGAGGCCCCGATCTTCACCCTGCTCCACGTGGAGGGCTCCGTCCACCCGCTGCTGGAAGCGCGCGCCGTCCACACCACGTTCGTCCAGCGCCTGCCCGGTCTCGAGACGCAGTACCGGCGGTACCTGCCGCTCTTCCCCGCCGCCGCCGCCACCTGGGACCTCGCCGGCTTCGACCTCGTAGTCAGCAGCTCGCACTGCGTGGCGAAGGCGGCGCGGCCGCGCGGCGGCGCCCTTCACCTCTGCTACTGCCACACGCCCATGCGCTACGTGTGGGACCGCTACCACGACTACTTCGGGCCGGGGCGGGCCGGCCTGGCCACGCGCGCGGCCATGGGGGCGCTGCGGCCCTGGCTCCAGCGCTGGGACCGCAGGACGGCCCACCGCGTCCACCGGTTCGCCGCCAACAGCGCCTACGTGGCGGCGCGCATCGCGCGGCGCTACGGGCGCGAGGCGGAGGTCCTGCCGCCCCCGGTGGACACCGAGTTCTTCACCCCGGGGGGGTCCGGGGAAGGCAGCTACGACCTCGTGGTCTCCGCGCTGGCCCCCTACAAGCGCATCGACCTCGTGCTGGAGGCCTATCGCGGCACGGGCTGGCCGCTCAAGGTCGTGGGGTGGGGGCCGGAGGGGGACAGGCTGCGGGCGGCGGCCCCCGCGGAGGCCGAGTTTCTGGGCCAGGTGGAGGACGAGACGCTGCGCGGGCTGTACCGCGGCTGCCGCGCGGTGGTCATGGCGGGCGTGGAGGACTTCGGCATCGTGCCCCTGGAGGCCATGGCCTGCGGCCGGCCCGCGGTGGTGTTCGCGGAGGGCGGAGGCACGGAGACGGTGGTGCCGGGCGAGACGGGGCTGCTGTTCCACGAGGCGAGCGCGGAGTCACTGCGCACCGTCGTTGACTCCCTGCGGACCCTGCGTTTTAATACCGCCAAGCTGCGGGCACGCGCGGAGTCTTTCAGCCGCAACAACTTCGAGGCGCGCTTTCGCTCCTTCGTGGAGCGCTCCTGCACGGAAGCCGGCCGGCGGCCCCCCTCATGGTGAGATTCCAGGCCCGGATGATGGTGACGCTCTTCGTCCTCCTGGACGTGGCGTGCACCGCCGCCGCCTGGCTCCTGGCCTACGCCCTGCGCTTCCACGCCGAGCCCGTCACCCGCCTCCTGCCCGTGACCAAGGGCGTGCCCGACTTCTCGCGGTACCTGGTGCTGCTGCCGGTGATCGCCGTGCTCTGGCCCGCGGTCCTCTACTTCCACGGCCTGTACAAGGTGAAGCGGGAGCGCAGCCGGATCGACGAGTTCTTCGGCACCGTCTTCAGCGTGCTCATCGCCTCCGGCCTGCTCCTGGGTCTCACCCTGTACGTCCGCGTCTACTACCGCTTCCAGCCCGAGGTGGCCCCGCGCTGGGAGTACAGCCAGGCCGTCTTCGCGATCTTCATCGTGCTCGACGTGCTGGCCCTCAACCTGGGCCGCTCCGCCCTCCGCCGCTGGCTGGAGCGGATGTGGGCCGCCGGCTACAACGTGCGCCGCGTGCTGGTGGCGGGGGCGGGCGAGCTGGGCCGGCGCGTGGCGGAGACCATCACCGCCCACCGCGAGCTGGGCTACCGCGTGGTGGGCTTCGTGGACGACGGCGGGCCCCGCGAGGTGGCCGGCCTCCCCGTCCTGGGGACGCTGGACGAGGCCATGGCGGTGGCGGACGCCCACGCCGTGGACCAGCTCTACGCCGCGCTGCCCCTGGAGGACCACGCCAAGCTCCTCCGCCTGATCCGCAACGTCGGCAACGAGTGCCTGGACATCAAGGTGGTGCCCGACCTCGTGCAGTACGCGACCATCAAGGCCGCCCTCGAGGACCTCGACGGCATCCCCATCATCAGCCTCAACGAGGTCCCCCTCCGCGGCTGGAACAGCATGCTCAAGCGGGTGATGGACGTGCTGATCGGCTCCACCGCGCTCCTCCTGCTCACGGTGGTGGTGCCCCTCTTCCCCGTGGTGGCCCTCCTCATCCGCTGGAAGGGCGGCCAGGGCCCCATCCTGCTCCGCCAGGAGCGGATGACCCTGGACGGCAAGACCTTCCCCCTCTACAAGTTCCGCACCATGGTGGACGAGGCCGAGCGCGAGACGGGCCCCGTCTTCGCCCAGCCCGAGGACCCCCGCCGCACGCCCATCGGGGCCTGGCTGCGCCGCTACAACCTCGACGAGTTCCCCCAGCTCATCAACGTCGTGCTGGGCCACATGAGCCTGGTGGGCCCGCGGCCCGAGCGCCCGCCCTTCGTGCGGCAGTTCAAGAGCGTGATCCCGCAGTACATGCTCCGCCACCGCGTGAAGAGCGGGATCACGGGCTGGGCCCAGGTCAACGGCTGGCGGGGCAACACCTCCATCGAGAAGCGCATCGAGTACGACCTCTACTACATCGAGAACTGGTCGCTGCTCCTGGATGTCAAGATCCTCATCCTCACCCTGTTCCGCGGCTTCGGCCAGAAGCACGCGTACTAGTGCCCCTCCTTCTCCACCATGCCTAGGGCCCTGGTCACGGGAGCGGCCGGCTTCATCGGCTCCCACCTCTCGGAAGCCCTCCTGGACCAGGGGTGGTCCGTGGTGGGCATGGACAACCTGCTCACGGGCGACCTCGTCAACATCCAGCACCTGACCGGGCGCGACTTCGTGTTCGTGCGCCACGACGTGACCAACTACATCAACCTGGCGGGGCCCCTCGACGCCATCTTCCACTTCGCCTCCCCCGCCTCGCCCATCGACTATCTCAAGCTGCCCATCCAGACCCTGAAGGTCGGCAGCCTCGGCACCCACAACACCCTGGGCCTGGCCAAGGCCAAGGGGGCGCGCTTCCTCCTCGCCTCGACCTCGGAGGTGTACGGCGATCCCCTCGTGCACCCCCAGCGCGAGGACTACTGGGGCAACGTCAACCCCGTGGGACCCCGCGGCGTCTACGACGAGGCCAAGCGGTTCGCCGAGGCCATGGTCATGGCGTACCACCGCGTGCACGCCGTCCCCACGCGCATCGTGCGCATCTTCAACACCTTCGGTCCGCGCATGCGGGTGGAGGACGGGCGGGCCATCCCCGCCTTCATGAGCCAGGCCCTGCGCGGGGAGGACGTCACCGTCTTCGGCGACGGCAGCCAGACGCGGAGCCTGTGCTACGTCTCCGACCTCGTGGGCGGGATCATCCGCCTCATGGCCTCCGAGGTCTCGGACCCCGTCAACATCGGCAACCCGCAGGAGATGACCATCGGCGAGCTGGCCGCGCGCGTCATCGCCATGACCGGCTCCCGCAGCCGGATCGTGACCCGCCCGCTGCCCGTGGACGACCCCCGCGTGCGCCAGCCCGACATCACACGCGCGCGCACGCTCCTGGGCTGGGAGCCCACGGTGCCCCTGGAGGCCGGCCTCCAGCGCACGCTCGACTACTTCCGCCGCAAGCTCGGCCTGTAGGGGGCGGTGGGGGCGCGCGCCGCGCCCTCCCCGTGTCCCGCGCCGAAGTGCCAGGTCACGGAGAGCCAGGGTATGGGAAGGCCCTCGTCGAGCAGCGCCGGCACCACCAGGAAGCCGACGTCCGCGGAGAGCCGCTGGTTGAAGAAGCGCACGCCGAGGATCAGCGGCTGCTGCGAGGCCCGCACGCCGCTCAAGAAGATCCAGCCCTCCCCGACCAGGGAGACGTGGCGGGCGACGCGCAGGTCCCCGCCGAGGAGGAGGATGGGGGCCGCGTGCGCGAAGGTGTCCAGCTCCTTGCCGACGCCCAGGCCGGCGGTCAGGCTGCGCCCGGGCGGTCCCACCGTGGCCACCGCGTAGCCCGCCCCGAGGTCGCCGAAGTCATCCGGACCCACCGCGCCGTAGAACCCCCCCGCCGCCACCGCCACCTTCTCCGAGAGCTGGAAGCCGAGCTTGGGGGCGACGTAGAAGATCTGGTCGGCGAGGCCGAAGCCGGGCAGCACGGACACGCCCCCCGCCAGCGAGAGGTGGTCGGTGATGCCGAGGGCTACGCCCGGGAACAGCAGCTGGTGGTCGGAGAAGTAGCCCTGCCCCGCGCGCAGGGGCCGCGCGGTGGGGGCGAACATCAGCCGCGAGGGGTTGGGGTCCGCCGGGCCCTCTCCCGCCCCCACGCCTTCCACGGCTCCCACCAGGGCCAGGGCCAGCGCCATCCTCATGGTGCCTCCTCTTCGAGAGGAAGCTAGGGCGCGGGGGCGCGGCCGTCCCGAGGCCGCGCCAAGAGATTTCCAAAACGGCTAGACGGGGGTGACCTCCCCGCGCCGCTCGGCCCTTCGGTAGAAGTCGCTGGCCATGTACCAGTCGCGCAGGTCGGTCCAGAACACGGAGAGGGAGGCGGTGAGGGGCACGGCGATGAACATGCCCACCAATCCGAACAGCTTCCCGCCCACGAGGACGGCCAGCATGATCACCACCGCGTGGAGGCCGACGCTCTGGCCCACGATGCGCGGGCTGATGAAGTTGCCTTCCACGAACTGGCCGAAGGCGAACACCGCGAACACCACGGCCAGGGTGGGCAGGCTGCGGTCGTCCACCCAGGAGAGGACCAGGGCCAGGGGCAGCCCCAGCACGGTGGACATGAAGGGGATGAGGTTGAAGAGCCCGATCACGAAGCCCACCAGCAGGCCCATGGGCACGCCGCAGAAGGTGAGGGCCACCGCGTAGAAGACGCCCAGCAGGAGGGCCACCGTGACCTGCCCGCGCACGAAGGCGGCGAGCAGGCGGTCCACCTTCTGGAGGCGCGAGTAGACGTAGGGCCGGAGCCGGTGCGGCACCAGGGCCGCGGCGCCCGCCTTGATGCGGTTCATGTCGAAGAGCAGGTACACGGCGAAGACGGGGATGATGACGAGGTCGAGGAGGGCCAGCACGAAACCCATCACGCTGGAGAAGGCCGCCCCCACGGCCCGCCACACGGGGGCCAGCATCGAGGGCAGGGCCGTGCGCGCGGCCTCCGTCAGGCGCTGCCGCGCCGCCTCGACCTGCTGCGGGTAGCGCGCCTCGAGGTCCGCGTAGAGGGGGCCGCCGCGGTCGCGCAGCGACTGGAGGTAGCCGGGCAGGTTCGCGGCCAGCTCCGTGGCTTGCCGGACGAGGCCAGGCACCACCAGCATCACGGCCACGGCCAGGACCACGAGGAGCCCCACCACGAGCACGCCCACCGCCGCCGTCCGCGGCGCGATGCGCGCCCGGATCCCGGTGACGCCGCCCAGGCCGGCGCGGGCGAAAGCGCGCTCGAGGCCGTTCACCACGGGGTTGAGGAAGTAGGCGAGGCCGAAGGCCACCGCGAAGGGGGTCAGCACGTCGCGCAGGGCGTACACCGCCCAGAAGAAGAGGGCGACGAGGGCCAGGATCACGGCCAGCCGCACCAGGGGCCGGCGGAGGACGTCGGCGACGCGGCCGTCGCCGTTCACGGGAGGGCCACCCCGCCCCGGCCCGTGGAGGCCAGGTAGACGTAGTGCAGGGCGGAGGCCACGGTCAGGGCCAGGGTCACCCCGAAGATCCACGGGAGCGCGGACCACGACGCGGGGAGCGCGTTGAGGAGGAGCACGATGCCCGCGGTCAGGATCTGGCTGGCCGTGGTGAGCTTGCCGAGGATTGAGGGGTAGAACACGCGCCGCCCCACGGTGAAGTTCACGATGGCCACCGCCACCACGATGATGGCGTCCCGCGACAGCGTGGTCACGGTCAGCCAGGCGGGGATGGAGAGGGACACGCGGTCGCTCCAGGTCAGGGCCACGAAGGACGAGCTGAGGAGCACCTTGTCCGCCACGGGATCGAGCATGGCGCCCAGCGTGGTCTGCTGGCCCCCGTGGCGCGCGATCAGGCCGTCGAACAGGTCCGTGAAGCCGGCCACCACGAACACGATC
>DATBIO010000301.1:0-9411 GCA_036556965.1 Vicinamibacteria bacterium | reverse complement strand
GCCCCTGGCGCTGAAGGACGAGGCCCAGGTTGTAGGCGTACTCGGCGTTGGCGGCGTCACGTGAGCGCGCCTCGCGGAAGGCGGCCTCCGCCTCGGCCAGGGAGCCCTGGCCGCCGAGGACCATGCCCAGGGAGTTCCAGTAGGACGCGACCTCCGGCCGCAGCCGCACGGCCTCGCGCAACAGGGCCACGGCGCGGTCGGCCTGCCCGAGGTCGCGCGCCAGCTCCCCCGCCTGCACGCGCAGCAGCGCGTCGGCGGGGGCGAGGGGCAGCGCCGACTCCAGGGCGCGCAGCGCGTCGGCCGGACGCCGGCGACCGCGCCACAGCTTCGCCTCGGCCGCCCACAGCCGCGCGTCCTTCGGGCTCGCCGCCTGGCCCGCGCGCAGGGCGTCCAGCGCGCCCTTCTCGTCGCCCAGCGCCGCGCGCGATTCCGCCAGCTCGACGTAAGCGGCGGCGTAGCCGGGGAGGTGGCGGAGCGCGGCCTCGAAGTGGCGCGCCGCTTCGCGGTGGCGGCCGGCCCCCGCCCGCGCGCGGCCGAGGTAGTAGTGCGCCTCGAAGCTCGAGATGCCGCGGTCGAGCACGGCCTGCAGGCGCTGCGCGCTGCCCGCGTAGTCCCTGGCGCGCAGGGCGCGCAGCCCCTCGCGCATCAGCCGGTTGACCGCCTTGTAGTCCTCGAGCTTGTCCTTGGGGTCGGCGCCCGTGCCGGGTCCCGCCTCCAGGCGGCCGGCTCCGAGGTAACCCAGCGCCCCGAGCTTCTCCAGCAGGTCGGAGGGCACCTGGTCGGCCCCCGCCCCCTGGGCCAGCGGCCTCTCCTGCTGGAGGTGCCGGGCCAGGGCGGCACGCAGCGCCGCGGCGCGGGCCGGCTCGCGCAGGGCGAGGTCGTGCTCCTCGCCCGGGTCGCTGAGCAGGTCGTACAGCTCCGGCCGCGGCGCCTGGACGTACTTCCAGCGACCCTCGCGGAGCACGCGCAGGTCGCTCCAGCCGTAGTGCAGGAGGGGCAGCAGCGATTCCGCGTAGGCGGGCTCCTCGGCCTGCGCGTCGCCGGCCAGGGCGGGGGCGAGCGAGCGCCCGGACGCGCGGGCCGCGGGGGGCAGCCCCAGCAGGGCGAGGGCGGTGGGCACGACGTCCACGCTGCGCGCGGTGAGGCCCGGCCGCGCGCCCGGCCGGACGCCGGGCCCCCGCACGATGAAGGGAACGCGCAGGGTGGCCTCGTAGGCGAAGAAGCCGTGGGTGGGCTCGCCGTGCTCGCCCAGCGCCTCGCCGTGGTCGGCGGTCACCACGGTCAGCGCGTCGTCGCGGAGGCCGCGGGCGGCGAGGGCTCTCTCCAGCCGGCCCAGCAGCTCGTCCGTCCACGCCACCTCCCCGTCGTAGGGCCGGTCGGCGTAGCGCGCGGCGTAGGGCTCGGGCGGCGTGTAGGGGTCGTGGGGATCGTAGAGGTGCAGCCACAGGAAGAGGCGGCCCTCGGGCGCCTGCTCCAGCCACTGCACGGCCTCCCCCACCACCTCGTCCCCGCGGCGCTGGATGGTGTTGAGGAAGCGGGCGTCGTCCCCCCCCGCCTCGAAGCGGTCCGAGTAGGCGTCGAAGCCGCGGTGCAGGCCCGACTGGCGGGAGAGCACGATGGAGGAGACGAAGGCCGCGGTCTGGAATCCCTGGGCCTCGAGCGTCTCCGCGAGGGTGGGCACCTCGGCGGCCAGGGGCGGCGAGACGTTGTCGCGCAGGCCGTGCTCCGCGGGGAGGAGCCCGGTCAGGATGGACGCGTGCGAGGGCCGGGTCAGGGGCACGTGCACGGTGGCCTGGGGGAAGAGCGCGCCCTGGGCGGCCAGCCGGTCGAGGTTGGGGGTGGCCACCTGGCCGTTGCCGTAGCAGCCCAGGCGGTCCGCGCGCAGGGTGTCCACCGTGACCAGGACGAGGTGCCGCGCGCGCGGGCGCGGGGCCTCGGCGCGGCCGCAGGCGCCCAACCCCCCCGCCAGCAGCGCGAGGACCGTGGCCCGCGCCGCCCTTCGCATGGCGCACATTCTCCGGTATGTTCTCCGCGCCATGAAGGGCATCATCCTCGCCGGCGGCTCGGGCACCCGGCTCTACCCGGTGACGCTGGCCGTGAGCAAGCAGCTCGTTCCCGTCTACGACAAGCCGATGATCTACTACCCGCTCTCCACCCTGATGCTGGCGGGGATCCGGGACATCCTGGTCATCACCACCCCCCACGAGCAGGAGGCCTTCCGGCGCCTGCTGAAGGACGGGAGCGACCTCGGCCTGCGCCTGGAGTACGCCGCCCAGCCGCGGCCGGAGGGGCTGGCCCAGGCCTTCGTCATCGGCCGCTCCTTCGTGGGCGGCGACGCGGTGGCCCTCGCCCTCGGGGACAACATCTTCTACGGGAACGACCTCTCCGAGTACGTGCGGCGGGCGGCGGACCGCCCGCGGGGGGCCACCGTGTTCGCCTACCGCGTGGCCGATCCCCAGCGCTACGGGGTGGTGGAGTTCGACGAGACGGGCAAGGCCATCGGCCTGGAGGAGAAGCCGCCCCATCCCCGCTCCTCGTACGCGGTGACCGGCCTCTACTTCTACGACAACCGCGTGCTGGAGGTGGCGGCGGGGCTGCGCCCCTCCGCCCGCGGCGAGCTGGAGATCACCGACGTCAACCGGGCCTACCTGGAATGGGGCGAGCTGCACGTGCAGACCCTGGGCCGCGGCATGGCCTGGCTGGACACGGGCACCCTGGAGGCGCTCCTGCAGGCCTCCACCTTCATCCAGGCCATCGAGCAGCGGCAGGGGCTGAAGGTGGCCTGCCCCGAGGAGGTGGCCTTCAAGATGGGCTACATCGGGCGGGAGCAGGTGCTGCGGCTGGCCGCCGCCATGCGCAACAACGAGTACGGCCGCTACCTGGAGCAGATGATCGAGGAGGAGCCCTCCGCGTGAACTTCATCCCCACCGCGCTGCCGGGGGTGGTCATCGTGGAGCCCGACGTGCACCGCGACCAGCGCGGCTTCTTCCTGGAGACCTACCACCAGCGCAAGTACCGCGAGGGCGGCATCGAGGCCGCCTTCGTGCAGGACAACCACTCGCGCTCGGTGCGCGGCACCCTGCGCGGCCTGCACGCGCAGCGGCGGCGGCCCCAGGGCAAGCTCGTGCGCGCGGTGGAGGGCGAGATGTTCGACGTGGCGGTGGACATCCGCCCCCGCTCCCCCACCTTCGGGCGCTGGGTGGGGGTGCGCCTCTCGGGGGACAACCTGCGCCAGCTCTGGATCCCCCCGGGGTTCGCCCACGGCTTCTGCGTGACCAGCGAGATCGTGCACGTCGAGTACAAGTGCACCGACTTCTACGACCGCGAGGACGAGATCGGCATCGCCTGGGACGACCCCGACATCGGCATCGAGTGGCCGCTGCGCGACCCCGTGGTCTCCGAGAAGGACCGCGCCGCCCCCCGGCTACGAGAGGTCTTCCCTCCGGGCTGAGCCCTCGGGGCCGCCGGTCTCCACGGGCAGGGCGGGATCCGCGCTCCACTCGCTCCACGACCCGGCGTAGAGGCGGCCGCCCAGGCCGGCCAGGTGCAGGGCGAGCAGGTCGTGGCAGGCGGTCACCCCCGAGCCGCAGTAGACGATGGGCTCGCGGCGGCCCGCGCCCAGGTCCTCGTAGCGGGCGCGCAGCTCCGCGGCGCTGCGGAAGACGGGGAGGGGGCCGACCGTGAGGTTGCCCGCGAAGGGCGCGCTCACCGCGCCGGGCACGTGGCCGGCGCGCGAGTCGATGGGCTCGCTCTCGCCCCGATAGCGCTCGGCGGCCCGCGCGTCGAGGACGAGGGCGTCCCCGCCGCGGCCCTGCATCTCGTCCTTGGTCACCACGAAGCCCGGGCGCAGGCGGCCCGCGAACTCCCGCGGCTCCGGGCGAGCGGCCTCCGTCGTCACCGGGCGACCCTCGGCGGCCCACTTCGGGAAGCCCCCGTCCAGCACGGCCACCTCGTCGTGGCCGTGGGCGCGCAGGAGGTACCACAGCCGCGCCGCCGTGGCCCCGGCCTGGTCGTCGTAGGCCACCACCCGGACGCCGGGGCCGATGCCCGCCTGGCCCAGGACCCGCGCCACCTGCTCCCCGGAGGGCCAGGGGTGGCGTCCGAGCGGGCCCCCGCGGCGGCCGCCGGGAGCGGAGAGGTCCTGCTCTACGTCGAGGAAGACGGCGCCGGGGACGTGGCCCGCGGCCCAGGCATCCCGGCCGCGGCGGGCGGGGTCGAGGTACCACCGCACGTCGGCCACGCGCACCCCCGGGTCGTGGAGGTGCGCGCCCAGCCAGCCGGTGGAGACGACGGGGTCCAGCGCCTACTTCTGCTTGGCCATCTTGGCCATGGGCGACTCCACCTGCTTGTAGCCGGCGGGGATCACCCAGGCCGCGGCGGGGATGGCGCCCTTCTTGATCTCCGTCACTTCCTGCGTGTCGGTGTTGCTCTTCCCCATGAGGGTGGTGGTGGTCGAGCTGGCCAGGGGCAGGCCCTTCATCTCCTTCATCTTCTCCTGCATCTGGGCGATGCCCTGCCCCATGGGCCCCATGGAGGCCATGGCGCTCTTCATGGAGTTGGCGAAGTCCTGGTACGAGGCCCAGGCCTGCGGGGGGAAGGGCACCTCCGTGCTCAGGCACTGCTCCGTCCGCGACATCTCGCCCAGGGAGACCGTCCAGTTGTCGCACTTGTAGCCGGCGATGGTCCGCGAGCCCGGCCCCTTGGCCACCGTCACCGCGGCCGCGGCGCCGCCCATGAGGCCGGCCATCTTCTGCTGCATCTCCGGGGGCAGGTTCTTCATCTGCTCCTGGGCCTTCTTCATCTGGGGCTCCATCTCCTTCATGCGCGCGGCCACCTGCGCGGAGAAAGCCTCCATGTCCTGCCGGGTCACGACGTAGTACTCCTTCTTCTTGTTGTCGATCAGGGTGAACGTGCCCGCGGCCGGCTCCGCCAGCACCTCGTTCCCGTCCGCGGTCGCCATGCGGATCTTCTCGCTGGAGATGTAGCTGGTGGTGACCCTGGGCGGGTCCTGGTTGCGGGTGCTCCTGGAAACGATGGTCAGGTCGTCCGCGGCCGCCAGCGCCGGCGCCGCGAGCGCCGCGCCCAGCGCCAGCGCACGTCCATTGGCAACGAAACGCATGGGTCCCTAGCCTCCTTCGCGCCGATCGGGTGTGGTCCGGAAGGCCACCGGCGAGGGGCTCATTATAATCGGGCCATGCCGAAGCCCGAGCGCCACCTCCTCGTGTGCCTCAACGCCCGCCCGCCCGACAACCCCAAGGGCTCCTGCGCGCAGAAGGGCTCGGAGGCCCTCTTCGACCGCCTGAAGGAGATGACGCGCGCGCGGGGGCTGAAGGACCGCGTGATCGTGACCCGCGCGAACTGCCTGAAGCACTGCAGCCAGGGGGTGACGCTGGCCGTCTACCCGGAGAACGTGTGGTACGCGAAGGTGACGGAAGCCGACCTCGAGGAGATCTGCGAACGGCACGTGGTGGGCGGGGAGCCGGTCGAGCGGCTGCTCATGCCCGACATCCCGTGGGAGTGAGGCGCCCCGTCCGCGGCGGGGCTAGGACGCGCGCGGCTTGCCGGCCAGGCTGCCCACCGCGGCCACCAGCTCCGCCGGCTGCACGGGCTTGGCCAGGTGGAGGGCGAAGCCGGCCAGGAGCGTCTGCACGCGGTCGTCGGTGCGGGCGTAGCCGCTGAGGGCGGCGGCGGGGGTGCGCCCGCCCTCCTCGTCGGGCAGGGCGTGGACGCGCGCGAGCAGCGCGTAGCCGCTGCCGTCGGGCAGGTCGAGGTCGGTGACGAGGACGTGGGGGCGCGTGCGGGCCACGGCGGCCAGCGCCTCCGCCACCGAGCCCGCGCCCGCCACGTGGGCGCCGTGCTGCTCCAGGATGGCCGCGAGCACGTCGCGCGCGTCGTCGGAGCTGTCGGCCAGGACGACCCTCACGCCCTCCAGGTAGAACGGCGCCCCGGGAAGCACCGCGTCCTGGTCGCGCTCCAGGCCCGCCGCCGGCTCCGCCGCTCCGGGCACGGAGGGCACGCACGGCAGCCGCACGGTGAAGGTGGCGCCCTGGCCCTCGCCCTGGCTCTGGGCGGTCACCGTCCCCCCGTGCAGGTCGACCAGGTGGCGCACGAAGGCGAGGCCCAGGCCCAGCCCCCCGTGGGACCGGGTGTTGGAGGCGTCGCCCTGGCGGAAGAGGTCGAAGACGTGGGGCAGCATGGCGTGCGCGATGCCCACGCCGCTGTCCTGCACGGCCAGCTCCACGTGGCCGCCCCCCATGGTCAGGCGCACGGTGACCCTGCCCCCCGCGGGCGTGAACTTCACCGCGTTGGAGACGAGGTTCCAGGCCACCTGCTGCAGGCGGTCCGCGTCCCCCTGGCAGGGCCCGGCGGTGGGGTCGAGGAGGAGCTGGACCCTGACGCCCTTGGCGCGCGCCGCCGACATGAGGTTCTCGACCGCGCGCGCCACCAGGGGGGCCAGCCAGACCGGGCGCATGTTCAGGCGCAGGCGCGCGTTGAGGATGCGCGACATGTCGAGGATCTCGGAGACCAGGCGCTCCTGCAGCACCGCGTTGCGGTCGATGACTTCCAGCCCCTTGGCCAGGAGCTCGGGGTCGTAGGGGCGGGTGCGCAGGAAGTAGACCCAGCCCACGATGGAGGTCAGCGGGGTGCGCAGCTCGTGCGAGAGGGTGGCCAGGAACTCGTCCTTGGCCCGGCTGGCCGCCTCCGCCTCGTCCCGCGCGTGCTCCGCCGCCTGGAGGAGCCGCTCGCGCTCCCGCTCGGCATGGGCGCGGCCGGTGATGTCGCGCAGGAAGGCGCTGAAGGTGTGGTACTCGCCCTGGCGCACGTGGGTGAGGGCCATCTCGGCGGCGAAGGTCTCCCCGCTCTTGCGCACCGCGGTGACCTCGTGCAGCCCGCCCAGGGGCGCGCCCTGGCCCGTGCTCAGGAAGTGGGCGAGGCTGGCGCGGTAGCCCTCCCGGTCGTCCGGGGGGATGATGAGCTCGGCCAGGTCGCCCCCCACCGCCTCCGCCGCCGTCCAGCCGAAGACCTCTTCCGCCCGCGCGTTCCAGAAGGTGATGCGGCCGGTGGCGTCCATGACCACCACCGCGTCCAGGGCGCCCTCGAGGATGGCGCGCAGGTGGCCCGAGGTGGCGCGCCGCTCGGGGCGATGCTTGGTCTCGAGCACGGGCGGCGGGGCGGGACGGCCCCTCAGACCGCCCGCGAGCCGCGGCTGGCCCCCGCCGCGCGGCGCGGGCCCATGCGCCGGGCCACGGAGGCGTTGATCTTGCCCAGCTCGCGCAGGAAGGCGTCGGTGTCGATCTTGCCGTCGCGCAGGAACTGGTTCACCTCGCGCGCGAACTCCATCAGCACGTCGGGGCGGTTGGAGGCCTCGCGGTGCACCACCGTGCGCTTGTGCAGGCGGCCCTCGCCGATCAGCTTCTTCACCAGGGTCACCCGCGAGGGGCTCCAGAGCCGGTAGCCCTTGCGGTTGCGGGGCGGCTCCGGGACCTTGCCCGCGTACAGCCAGTTCAGCAGCGTCTGCTTGCTGACCTTCAGCTCGTGCGCAACCTCGAGGGTGGTGAGGTACTTCATGCCGTGGTCGATCGATGCTGTGGGCGGCACCTGCGCTGCACCACCCTCATTTCGATTCTGGACCAGGGGTGGGGGACCGTCAATGAACTATAAAACTTTCCCGCGCAACCGGCCGGGCGGTCGCCGCCGGGGGGGCGGGGACGAGAAGCGGGGGGGGGCCCGCCCCGCCGCGCGGGCGTGGCAGAATCCGGCCCTCGGGAATAGGAGACACGGACGCGCCGTTCTGTCCTCAGGACGGGGCTGGCGTGGCCACGGCCCACGTGACGCGCACGGAGCGTTTCGAAGCGGAGGCCCTCGCCCACCTGGGGTCCCTCCACGCCACCGCGCGCCGGCTCACGCGCAACGCCCACGACGCCGAGGACCTGGTGCAGGAGACCTATCTGCGGGCCTACCGTGCCTTCGACGGGTACACCCCCGGCACCAACATCCGGGCCTGGCTCTACACCATCCTGTACCGGGTCCGCACGGACGGCTTCCGGAGGGCCGGCCGCCGGCCCCAGACCGTCGAGCTCACGGGCGAGGGTCCCGCCGTGCCCGCCGCGCAGGAGGCGCGGGCGGTGGAGGGCGCCGACCTCGCGCGCGCGCTGGAGCAGCTCCCGGAGGCCTTCCGCGCCGCGGTCGTCCTCCGCGACGTGGAGGACTTCAGCTACCAGGAGATCGCGGGCATCCTCGACGTCCCCATCGGCACCGTGATGTCGCGCATCCACCGCGGCCGCGCCCTGCTGCGCGAGACCCTGGGAGGGAGGAAGCGGCCGTGACCCCCTGCGACCCCGAGAAGGTCACCGGCCACGTGGACGGCGCCCTGGACCCCGCCACGGCGGCGGCGGTGGAGGCGCACCTCGCGGAGTGCGCGTCCTGCCGCGCGCAGGCGGCGGAGGAGCGGGAGCTGCGCGCCGCGCTCAAGCTGATCCCGCCCGTCGAGCTGCCTCCGGGCCTCCCCTTCGCCGTGCGGAGCCGCCTGCGCCGCCGCCCCGGGCGCTTCCTGCGCGTGGCCCTGCCCGTGGCCGCGGCCCTGGCCGTGGTCGCCCTCTGGGGCCGCAACGCGGCGCCGTTCGTGGCCTGGGAGCTGGCCCGCGACCACGCCCACTGCTTCGGCAAGGACCGGCTGCCCGCCCAGGTGTGGGCCAGCGACGCCGCCACCCTCACGGCCTGGTTCGCGGAGAAGGGCACGCGGCTCCCCTACCTGCCGGACCAGGCGGGCGGCGCGGCCATCCTCGGCGCGCGCTTCTGCCCCCTGGCCGACCGCCGGGTGGCCCACGTCTACTACGGCGGGGGGCGGGAGCGGACCCTCTCGTTCTACGTCGTGCCCGGCCACGTCCGCTTCGACGGCGCCCGCCGCACGCGGGTGGCGGGCCGCACCGTCCACCTCACCCGCCTCGAGGGCAGGGTGGTGGCCCTGGTCAGCGAGGACGCGGACAACGTGGACGCGCTCGAGCGCGCCCTCACCACCACCGTGGCGCGCCTGGAGCCGCTCCTGGCCGCGGATTGACCTCGCGCCGCCCCGCCTGATACGATCCTTGTTCCAACCTGTGGGGCTGTAGCGCAGCTGGGAGCGCGCGTGAATGGCATTCACGAGGTCACGGGTTCGATCCCCGTCAGCTCCACCAAATCCAGCAATAGCCTAGGAACAACGCGAGGCGGCCGAGGCAACTCGGAGCCGCCTTTGTGTCACGTTGGTGTCACTTTTCCTCGGAGCGTCGCGGAACGCCGCGGGACGGTCTGAGGCCCCTGAAACAGGCGGTCCGCCTCCGGCGAGGTGCGCGGTAGTACCATTCGCCGTCGCACCAGCCTTGGAGGCGCGCGCCTGGCGAGATTGCGACGGCGGTCAGTCAGTAGGGAGGT
>DATBIO010000300.1:0-11661 GCA_036556965.1 Vicinamibacteria bacterium | reverse complement strand
TGGAAGGGGCGCGTGACCCTCATCCGCGTCGATCCCTTCGACGGGGAGTCCGCCGTTCGCTGCCTCGGCTCCACCGTCTCCCTGGCCGGCGCGTGGCTGGGCGCCGACCCGCATCAGGAGCGGCCCCCCCGCGGGTCGCAGAGGAACCGGTAGACCTTCTCGGCCTGCGCCGGCCAGTCGGAATGGCGGCGCCGCACGCGCTCCGCCGCCGCCGTGGTGATGGCCCGGCGCGCGCCCTCGTCGCCGAGGGCGCCGACGATGGCCTGCGCCAGCGCGCTCGCGCTGGCGGGCGCGGTGAGGCAGTTGACCCCGTGCTCGAAGAACCAGCGGGTGGCCGGGTTGTCGTTCGTCACCACCAGGCAGCCCGAGGCCATCAGCTCGAGCGGGATGTAGGACGGATGGCGGGTCAGCATCAGCACCAGCCCCACGTCCGCCTCCCGGTACAGCGCCGCGGCCTCCTCCAGCCCCAGGCGGCCGCGGTTGTGGACCACCTCGGCCAGGCCGTAGTCCGCGGGACGCCACTCGTCGCCGGCCGACACGATGCGCACCGCGGAGCCCAGCCGGTCCTTGACCGCGCGCAGGGCGGCCGCCGCCAGCTCGAAGGCGTTGCGCGGGTGGGCCGGGCGCCCGTAGCAGAAGAGCGTGCGGGGGCCTTTCCGCTCCGGCCGGCGGGCATGGAAGAGCTCCGGGTCCACGCAGGGGTCGAAGGCCATGGCCGAGCCCCCGAAGTCGCGCTCGTAGGCGGCCCTCACGCCCTCGCTGTTGGCGATGCCGAAGAAGCCGAAGCCGTACGTCGCCTCCACCAGGCCGCTGATGGCGCCGGCGGGATAGAACAGGGACTCCAGGTCCTGCAGGAAATAGAACTTCCGCTTCGCCCGCCGGTGGCGCAGGAGCGCGTAGGCCGTGCTCCAGAAGGTGGCCACCACCGCGTCGCTGGCCGGCAGGTCGGACAGGTCGGACCACCCCGGCGACACCACCTCGGCCGCTTCCAGCTCCGGGAACGCCTCCAGGATGCGCGCGCGCACGGAAGGCACGGGCCGGCCGCTCACGACCACCAGGCGCGTGGCGACGCCCCGGTTGCGCAGCATGTCGGCCGCGAAGCGCAGGATGGTGTACACGCCTCCGTAGTAGGCGTACTGGAACTCCGGCAGCAGCCAGGTCACGGAGCGGACGTCCAGGGCCGGGCACTCCGCGGCGAGGCGGCGGTTCTCCGCGAGCAGCCGCGCGTCGCAGTCGAAGGTGTGGGCCAGCACCTCCGCTTCCCGGCTGTAGCGGTCGCGCGGGGGGGCGCCCGTGGCCGGGGCCGGGGGCGCCGTCGGCCCGCGCGCGTGCTCCGGCCCCCGCGCCCCCGCCTCGCCCCGGCGGCGCAGGCGCGGCTGCGTGCTCCACAGCGACAGGTTGGGGTTGAAGAAGGGGTCGCCGTCGGTGAGGTACGGGCGATAACGGTCGCGCGAGACCTCGTAGTCCTCCTCGGGAACCTCCTCGCCACGGGTGGCGGCCTCGTGGTGGACGAGCGTGGCGAAGGGCGTGTAGACGACGCGGCGGCCCGCGCGCCGGATGCGCAGGCAGAGGTCGACGTCGCTTCCGCAGAGCGAGAACGCCTCGTCGAAGCCTCCCAGCTCGAGGAAGAGCGCGCGCGGCACGAGGAGGCACGCGCCGGTGACGGCGAGAAGGTCGCGGTACCAGTCCACCGAGCCGAAGAGGCCCAGGCCGTGCGGGCCCGCCCCCGCGAACAGGTGGCCGGCGAAGCCGCCCAGGCCCAGGACCACCCCACCGTGCTGCACCGTGCCCTCCGGGCGCATGAGCTTCGCGCCCACGGCACCCACCCCGGGCTGTTGCGCCCAGGAGACCATCTCGCGAAGCCAGTCCGGGTCGACGACCTCCGTGTCGTTGTTGAGGAAGAGCAGCAGCTCGCCCTCCGCCTGCCGGGCGGCCCAGTTGTTGACCGCCGAATAGTTGAACGGCTTCTCCCAGTCGAGGATCCTCACGCCGCGCGCCTGCCCGAGCTCCGCGTACAGGCGGAGGGTCTCGCGCTCCCGGCTGCCGTTCTCCACGAGCAGGATCTCGAGGTTCGCGTAGGACGTGCGCTCGCGCAGACCGGAGAGGCAGCGCCGGAGGAGGGCCGCCTTGTCGCGGGTGGGAACGACCACCGTGACGCGGGGCGGAGCCGGCACCTCCCAGCGCACGTGCAGGAACCCGCTGTCCGGGCGGCGTTCCACCGTGGCCGGCCGCCCCGCCCTCCGCAGGTGGTCCTCGACGGCGCGCACCTGGGCGGCCGCCGCGTACGGCTTCGCTTCCAGCCCGCCCGCGCACGAGGTGGGCGCGACCCGCCAGTGGTACAGCACGCCGGGCACGTGGGCGATGCGCCCCGTCCGCTCGGCCAGGCGCAGGAACAGGTCCCAGTCCTGGGCGCCGTCGAAGGCGGGCCGGAAGCCGCCCACGTCCGCCACCAGCTGCCGGCGCGCCAGGGCGGCGTGCGCGAGGTAGTTCGCGCTGAGCAGGGTGGAGGGCGACCACCCCGGCTTGAAGAGGGGATGGCAGCGGAGGCCGCTGGCATCGAGCATGTCGCGGTCGGAGTAGAGGAGGTCCAGGCTCGGATCCCCGTTGAGGACGCCGGCCAACGCGAAGAGGGCGAACGGGGCCAGCACGTCGTCGTGGTCCAGGAAGAGGACGTACTCGCCGCGCGCCAGGGCCAGGGCCTGGTTCGAGTTCGCGGAGATGCCGAGGTTGGAGTCGAGGCGGTGCACGCGGATGCGGGGGTCGGCCCGCGCGCGCTCGGCCAGCAGCGCGCCGAGCCCGCTCTCCGCGGGCGAGGCGTCCGCCACGCACAGCTCCCAGAACGGGTAGGTCTGGGCCTGGACGGAATCCAGCGCCTCCTCGAGCAGGGGGCGGGCGACCTCGTAGACGGGCAGCACCACGCTGACCAGCGGCCGGTAGGCCAGCGTGGCCGCCTCTTCCGCCTGGCGGGCCAGCGCCTCGGGCCCGGGCTCGTTCTCGCGTATCCACTCCGCGTACTCGCCGATGAAGACGCGCGGCGGCGTGGCCCCCAGGGCGCGCCGCACGAGGTGGCCGGTACCCGCCTGGCGGAAGCGGAGCCACAGCTTGCGCGCGGCGCCGCGCAGGGTGGGAGGGCTCACCACCACGGCGTCGCCCCAGAGGGGCTGCGCGCCCTCGGGGCCGGAGGTCGTGAGGGCCAGCGTCGCGCGCGCGCCCGCCAGCGCCCGGAGGTCGAGGTGGGCCTCGCGCCAGCCCCGGTGGCCCAGGCGACGGAGGGGGTCCAGGCGCCAGGTCCGGGAGCGGGAGCCTCGGCCCGGCGCGGTGACCTCCACCGTGAAGCTCACCGCGCGGGTGCTGCGGGCCCAGGACTCCGGGTCGACGGCCAGGGCGGCGTAGAGGCGCGCGCGCGGAGGAACGTCGAAGTCGAAGCGCGCGGGGACGCCGGGAGGGACCAGCAGCGCGGTCCGGGAACGGCCGCCGACCACCGTCGGCCCGCGCCACACCGGCCCCGCCGCCGGAGCACCCGGCCGCGTGCCCCCCAGCGGGAGCATGTCGAGCCACAGGCGGTGGCCGAGCGATCCGAAGTTCTTGCGCAGGCGGAAGGGGAGGCTCAGGACGGCGCGCGGCAGGGAGGTCGCCCGCCGCCACCCGGCGTGCACGGCCACCTCCAGGCGGCGCATCCGCTGGACCAGGCGCCAGGCCCGCGAGATGTGGACCAGCTCGAGCTGGCGCGCGAGCTCGGCGCGCGAGGCCCGCTCTTCCTGCAACCGCTCCTGCTCCAGGGCCAGCGCCAGCTCGGCGGCGCGCCGTCCGGCCCGCGCCTCCGCGAGCGCGCCCTCGGGGGCCGGCGCGT
The DNA here is from genome assembly GCA_036556965.1 of Vicinamibacteria bacterium. GTDB lineage: Bacteria > Acidobacteriota > Vicinamibacteria > Fen-336 > Fen-336 > DATBIO01. The sequence continues at coordinate 7,811 of DATBIO010000300.1, read as the reverse complement.
ACGCGCGTCCGTCCTGCGCGCCGGCCACGCCGCCGTCCGTGGCGTGCACGCCGGGCCGCGGGGGGGCCTTGGCGCTCAGGCCCGGCTCCCGGAGGCCAGGCGCAGCTCGGGGGGCGCGCCGGCGGCATGACCCGAGAGGAGGGCCTGATAGCGGGCCAATCCGCCCCTGACGTCGCCGTCGTGGACGACTCGCCCGCCGTCCATGACGATGAGGCGCGCGCAGACGCGCTCGACCAGCGCCAGGTCGTGGGTGACGAGCGCCACCGTGCAGCCGTCCTGCCGCAGCCGTTCCGTGCGCTCCATGCACTTCTGCTGGAAGGCGACGTCGCCCACGGCCAGCACCTCGTCGAGGAGCAGCACCTCGGGGTCCATGGCCATGGCCACGGAGAACGCGAGGCGCATGGACATGCCGCTGGAGAAGGACTTCAAGGGCACGTCCATGAAGCTGCCCAGCTCCGAGAACTCGGCCACGCGCGGCAGCATGCGCCGCGTGCGCGCGCTGTCGATGCCGAAGAGCGATGCCTGCAGGAAGACGTTCTCGACCGCGGTCAGCTCCGGCTGGAAGCCGACGCCCAGCTCGATCAGGCTGACCAGGCGCGCCTCCCGCCGCACGCGCACGCGGCCGCGGGTGGGAGCCAGGATGCCCGCCATGAGGCGCAGGAGGGTGGACTTCCCCGAGCCGTTGCGGCCGACGATGCCCACCCACTCGCCCCGCGCCAGCTCGAAGGTCACGTCGCGCACGGCCGGGAGCACCTCCAGGCGCTCGCGATAGGCGGGGTTGAAGAGGCCCACGAAGCGCAGCTTCAGGGCGTCGGCCCGGTTGTGCCGCAGCACGAAGTCCTTGCTGACGCCCTCCAGGGCCAGCTCGCTCGCCATCAGGCGTCCTCGGGGAACCGCCACCGCTGGCGGCGGAAATAGGCCCAGCCTCCGCCGAGGAGGAGGGCCGCCCAGGCCGCGGGCGCGACCCACGAGTGCGCGGGCAGGCTCTCCCCGCGGAAGAGAACGGCCTGGTAGCCCAGCATCAAGGGCGTGAGCGGATTGAGGGCGATGAGCCGGCGGATGTCGCCGCCGAGCGTGCGCACCTCGTAGATCACGGGCGTGAGCCAGAAGAGCACGAGCACCGCCACTTCCACGAAGTGGCGCACGTCGCGCGAGCGCACGGTGGCCGCGGACAGGAAGAAGGCGATGCCGGACATGTACGCGACCTGGAGGCCGAGCAGGGGGAGGAAGCCCAGGGTCCCCCAGCCCGGGCGGACGCCGTAGCCGAGGTAGGCCGCGGGCAGGAGGACCACGAGCGCGCACGCGTACTGCGCAAGGTAGAAGCCGACCGTGGCCAGGGGAAGCACCTCCGCCGGGAAGCGGACCTTCCGGAGGAGGGAGGCGTTGTCCACGATGCTGCCCGCCGAGGCCACCGCGGTCTGTGCGAAGAGGTTCCAGTGGACGAGCCCGACGAGGAGGAAGAGCACGAACCGGGGGATGGCCAGGGGGATGATGTAGGTGAAGGTGAGCCCGTACACGGCCAGCAGCACCAGCGGGTTGACCAGGGACCAGGCGACCCCGATCCACGACCCCTGGTACTTGAGGCGCAGGTCCTTCCTCACCAGGTTCAGCCACAGCGGCCCGTAGCGCAGCGTCACGGGCGCCCGTAGGCGAGCAGGCCGGCGAAGGCGCGGCGCAGCTCCCGCGCGTCCACGCTGCGCGTGCGCTGCACCTCGCGCCGGGCGCGCCAGGCCCGCGGCACGCCGCGCAGGGCGTCCCACTTCGCGCGGGCGATGGCGCGGCCCTGGCCCCGCAGCCCGAACCAGGCCAGGCTGGCCGCGTTCACGGCCACGTGCAGCGGGAGGTAGGCGGCCAGGAGCGGGCCCGGCATGTCCTTGACGAAGGTCCACACCAGGTTGCGGTGGCCGTGGTAGACGGCGAAGTCGCTGCGCCGCCCCGCGCTGGCCCCGCCCACGTGGCGCACCACCGCGTCCGGCACGTACCAGCAGCGGAAGCCCCGCAGCCGCAGGCGGAAGGCGAGGTCCACGTCCTCGAAGTAGCAGAAGTAGCTCTCGTCGAACCCGCCCACGTCCAGGAAGGCGGCGCGGGGATAGAGGGCGGCGGCGGCACAGGCCGCGAAGACCTCGCCCGCCGCGCGCGGGCGCTTCGCGGGCCGGCCGTGGTCGCGCCGCCAGGCCAGGCCGCTGGCGTGGTACATGTCGCCGGTGCCGTCGAGGCGGCCCTCGCTCTCCGCCAGGAGCAGCCGACTCGCGAAGAAGGTGCGCGCCGGCGCTCCCCGCGCGGCCTCCGCCAGCCGCTGCAGCCAGTCCGGCTCCGGGAAGGCGTCGGGATTGAGCAGCGCCACCCACTCCGCGCCCTCCGCCGCCCGCACCCCCGCGTTGGCGGCGGCGGCGAAGCCGCGATTCGCGCCCAGCCGCAGCACCGTCGCGCCCGGATGGCGCGCCGCGGTCTCGGCGGAGCCGTCGGCGCTGCCGTTGTCCACCACCACCACCTGGGAGGGCGGCAGCGACTGCGCGCCCACCGCCTCCAGGCAGCGGGACAGCAGCGCGCCGCCGTTCCAGTTGACCACCACCACCGCCGTCCTCACGAGGCGGCCACCCGGCGCGCGGCGCGGTAGACGGGAGAGCGGAAGAAGCGCGCCATGCTGCGCAGGTGCCAGCGCAGGTAGCGCAGGCGGCGGTGGCTCGCGCGCACCCCGTCGTGCGTCACCGAGCACGAACGCTCCTGCAGCACCTCGAGGCCGGCCAGCCGGGCCCGGCAGCAGATGTCCACGTCCTCGTAGTAGAGGAAGTAGCGCTCGTCGAAGCCGCCCAGGCGCGCGAAGGCCTCGGCGCGGAAGAGCATGAACATGCCGGCCACGAAGTCGGGCGCGGGGCCGTCGCGCGCGGAGCCGAGGCCCACCGCCTTGCCCAGGATCCGCCACGGCGTGGGGAGCGGCCGCGCGCTGTCCTGCAGGACGCCGTCGCTGCCGTGCACGAGCGGCGCCGCCACCGCGGCCCGGGGGCGCCGCGCCAGGGACTCCACCAGGCGCGGCAGCACGTCGGGGCCCAGGCGCACGTCGGGGTTGAGCACCGCGAAGTACGGGGCGGAAGGCCCGCGCCGGAAGGCGGCGTTGTGGTTGGCGCCGAAGCCGCGGGGCCGGTCGTTGCGCAGCACGAGGAGGCGCGGCGCGGCCCCCGGGGCGAACTCCTCGGGCACGTTGAGGGTGAGGGTCACGTGCAGGGGGATCGCGGCCGAGGCCGCCTCCAGGTCGTCCAGGAGAGCGCGCGCCCGCGACGCCTGCCCGTGGCTCACCACCGAGAGGGAGACGGTGGGGGTCATGGCCGTGGCCATTGTCAACCCCGGGCCGGAGGCTGTAAACGCGCGCGCGCGAGGAGCGCGCGCATGCGCGGGGCATCGCGGTCCTGCGGCCGCAGCTCCAGGGCGCGGCGCAGGTGCTCGGCCCCCGCCTGCGGCTGACCCAGCACCTCGAAGAGCAGGACGCCCAGGGCCTTGTGGCTGTCGGAGCGGCCGGGATCGAGCCCGATCGCCTGCTCCAGCGCCGCGCGCGCCTCGGCGTGCCGCCCGGCGCGGATGGCGGCCAGTCCCTGGCGCTCGAAGACGGCGGCCTGGCGGGCGAGGAGCGCCGGGTCGTCGGGCGCGATGGCCCGCATGCGGTCCACGAGGATGGCGGCGCGGGCGGGATCGCCCCCCGCGGCGTTGGCGGCGGCCAGGTTCCCGAGCGTGGCCAGGTCGTGGGGATACGACGCGAGCACCCACTCCAGCGGCGCCACCGCGCCCGGCGCGTCACCGCGGGCCAGCCGGGACGCGCCGACCACGAAGAAGGCTTCACGGCTGGGGCGGTGGCGCAAGGCTTCCCGCGCGTGCTGCTCCGCCGCGCTCCACTGCCCCGCCCGCTCCGCGCGCAGGGCGAGGAGCAGGTGCCGGTCCGCGGCCAGGGCGCGCGCCTGGCGCGCTCCCGCCAGGGCGAGGAGGAGGGCGGCCGACGCCCCCACCGCCAGCCAGGCCCCGCGCGTCGCGGAGACGACGCGGGGCGTCACCGCCCCCGCCACCACCCCGAGGCACACCGCAGCCACGAGGCCCGGCACCGCGCGCTGGAACGGGAAGCTGAAGAGGGCGTCCACGGCCAGCCCGAGCAGGCCCGCCAGGGCCGCCACGGCCAGCGGCGCGGTGTCCACGCTCGCCCGCTGCCGCCACACGCCGCGCGCCGCCCCCAGCAGGCTCACGCCCAGCCAGGCGGCGAGGCCCAGCCCCGCCAGGCCGAGCTCCGCGCCGAGCTGCACGAGGTCGTTGTGCGCGTAGTCGAGCTGCCGCTCCGGCCCGAAGAGAGGATCGACGGCGGCGGCGCGCGCGTAGCGCGGGTACTGGACGCGGTGGTTGCCCAGGCCCACCCCCAGCACGGGAGCGTCCGCGAACATGGCCGCGCTGTTGCGCCAGACGGCCAGCCGCGTGCGCACGCTGAGGGAGCCGGGGGCGTCGGCGGTGGGGTCGAGGGCCGCGGCCGCGTGGGCGGCCGCCCGCCGGGCGGGGGCGCTCCGCGCCAGGGGCAGGGCCGCGATGAGGGCCACGCCGGCCGCGGCCAGGCCGATGAAGAGCGCGCGCCGCTTCTCGCGCGCCATCCAGGCGGCGAGGACGGCGGCCTGCACGGCCGCCGCCAGCCAGGCCGACCGCGTGAAGCTGAAGAAGAGGTAGGCGAGGAGGGCCAGGCCGCCCGCGCCGAGGAGGACGCGGGCGCGCGTGCCCGCGGCCAGGGCGAGGCCGGCCCCCAGGGGCAGGACACCCACCACGAACTGCGCGGCCATGTTCTTGTTGACGAAGGTCGCGGCCGGCGGCGCGGACTGGGGCAGCCACGAGAACCCGCCGAGGGCCTGGGCCAGGCCCACCCCCGCCACCACCACGCCCGACGCGAAGAGCGTGGCCAGCAGGCGGCGCATGCCCCCCGCCTCGCGCACCAGGTCGCACACGAGCACGTAGGCCAGCGCGCAGGTGGCGGCGTGGGCGACGGCCAGCCGCGTCTCCTGCCGGTTGGCCGCCCATGCCTGCGAGAGGGCGGCGCACGCCACCAGGGAGAGCACGGGGCCGGCGAAGACGCCGATGCGCAGGTCGGCGCGCCCGCCCGCCGCGCCCGCCATCGCCCACAGGAGCGCGCAGAGCAGGAGGCCCACCTGGATGAAGGCGGCCTGGGGAAGGTTGGCGGCGTCGTACTGGCCGCGGAGCACCAGCAGCGGCGCCAGCCCCACGACGGCCACCAGCAGGGCGCGCGCCGCGCGGTCGAGGACCAGCGCGGGCGCGGGCGAGGTCATGTCGGGGGCTTACTCGGAGCCGCCGCCCCCCTGCCCCTGCTTGCGCAGGAAGGCCGGCACGTCGAGGTCGAAGCGGCCGCCGCCCGCCGCCGCCTTGGCGTTGGGGGTCTTGCGGTAGAAGCCGCCCGGGTCCGCCGACGCCGCCCCCGCCATCGGCTGCCCCGGCCCGCCCTGGCCCACGTAATTGGAGAGGTCCACCGGCGTGGGGGGCACCTTGCGCTGGCCGCGGCTGAAGCCGGTGGCGATGACCGTCACCTTGACCGCGTCGCCCATGGAGTCGTCGGTGACGATGCCGTAGATGACGTTGGCCTCGGGGTCCGCCACCTTGGTGATGAGCGAGGTGGCCTCGGAGGCCTCGGCCAGCGAGAGGTCGGTCCCGCCCGTGATGTTCACGATGATGCCGCGCGCGCCCTCGATGGAGCTGTCCTCCAGGAGGGGGTTGGAGATGGCCCTCTGCGCCGCCTCCACCGCGCGGTTGTCGCCCTCGCCGATGCCGGTGCCCATCACGGCATGGCCCATCCCCTTCATCACCGCCTGCACGTCGGCGAAGTCGAGGTTGATCTGGCCGGGCACGGTGATGATGTCGCTGATGCCCTGCACGGCCTGGCGCAGGACGTCGTCGGCCACGCGGAAGGCCTCCGAGACGGGGGTGTTGCGGGCCACCGTCTGCAGCAGCCGGTCGTTGGGGATGGCGATGACGCTGTCCACGCAGTCGCGCAGCGACACCAGCCCCTCCACGGCCTGGGCCATGCGCCGCTTGCCCTCCAGGTTGAAGGGCAGGGTGACCACCGCCACCGTGAGCACGCTCCCCGTCTCCCCTCCGAGCTGGGAGGCGATGGAGGCCACCACGGGGGCCGCTCCCGTCCCCGTGCCCCCGCCCAGGCCCGCGGTGATGAAGACCATGTCCGCGCCCTCGAGGGCGTCGCAGATCTTCTCGGTGTCCTCCACCGCGGCCTGCCGCCCCACGTCGGGGTTGGCCCCCGCGCCCAGGCCCTTGGTCAGCTTGCCGCCGATCTGGATCTTGACCGGCGCGCGGTTGGTGCGCAGGGCCTGCAGGTCGGTGTTGATGGCGATGAACTCGATGCCCTGCAGGCCGGAGGCGATCATGCGGCTGACCGCGTTGCCGCCGCCGCCGCCCACGCCGACGACCTTTATGTGCGCCCCGCGCGCCTCCTCGTCGGCGAAGGTGATCCGGCTCGGCCCGTCGTTGTGCTTGGTCAATTCGACCTCCGGTGATTTTCGAGCCGGGGGGCGCGTGCCGCCGTCTCCCCCGGGCGTCCTCAACCCTTCAGATCCCTTCCGAGCAGCCGGTCATGAAGCCGCACCGCAGGCAGATCCGCTTGCAGTGCGCGGCGATGACCGCCGCCCCGCACATCTCGCAGCGCGGCTCCCCGGCCTCGGTGGCGACGGCGGGGGCTCCGGCTACGAGCCAGAGGGCCTCCGCGGCGTCCGACGTGGGGTCGGGGCCCACGGCCACGGCGCGCTCCCGGGCCAGCTCCCGCCTCTGCCGGGAGGCGCTCACGCGTGCGTCCTTCCTGTCCAGGGCATGTGCCGTCCTCCCGTCAGAAGAAGTCCGAGAGCCAGCCCATGAGCCGGCCCGTCATCTTTCCGAAGGTGCCGGTGGCGGCCACGCGCGTGTCGTAGGCCGGCCGGCCGGTGCGGTTGCGCCACCCGTAGAGCACGAGGCCCACGGCGGTCGAGTAGACGGGGCTGGCCACCACGTCCAGCAGCCCCCCGATGCCCGAGGGCGTCCCCCGGCGCACGGGCATGTCGAAGATCTGCTCGGCGATCTCGGGCATGCCCTCCAGGATCCCGCCCCCGCCCGTCAGGACCACCCCGCTGTTGAGCGAGCGGTCGTAGCCGGCGCGGCGGATCTCCGTGAGCACCATCTGGCAGATCTCCTCCGCCCGCGCCTGCAGGACGTCGCCCAGGAGCTGGCGGGCCATCACCCTCGGCTTGCGCCCCCCCACCGAGGGGACCTCGATGGAGTCCTCCTCGGGGATCATCGAGGTCAGGGCGCACCCGTGCTTCTTCTTGATCTTCTCCGCCTCGTTCACGGGCGTGCGCAGGGCCACCGCCACGTCGTTGGTGAAGTGTTCGCCGCCGACCTGTAGCACGGCGGTGTGCCAGAGTGAGCCCTTTTCGAAGATGGCCAGGTCGGTGGTGCCCCCTCCCACGTCCACCACCGCCACGCCCAGCTCCTTTTCGTCCGGGCTGACGCACGCCTCCGCGGCCGAGATCTGGGTGAGCACGGTGTCGATCACCTCCAGCCCGGCGCGGTTCACGCAGGTGACGGTGTTCTGGGCGGCCGTCTGCGAGCAGGTGATGACGTGGACGTTCACCTCCAGCCGGGTGCCGGTCATGCCCGTGGGGTCGCCGATGCCGTCCTGGTCGTCGACCACGAACTCCTGGGGCAGGACGTGCAGGATCTCGCGGTCGGCGGGGATGGAAACGGCCTTGGCCGCCTCCACCACCCGGCGGACGTCCTCGCGCTCGATGGTCCGGTTG
>DATBIO010000299.1:0-4308 GCA_036556965.1 Vicinamibacteria bacterium | reverse complement strand
CGAGGAAGGGGGGTCGAGGGGGGAGCCGCGGCGCAGCCTTTCCCTCTCCTGGTGATGCCGGACCGTTTCCAGGTCGCGCAGTTGCTGCGCGAGATCGGCCTCCTGCTCCAGGTCCAGGGCGGCAACCCGTTCAAGGCCAGGGCCTACGAGCGGGGGGCGCGCGCCCTGGAGGCCCTGAACGCCGACCTGGGCACGGTGGTGGCCCAGGGACGGCTGACCGCGCTTCCCGGCGTGGGCAAGGCCCTGGCCGCGACCATCGCCGAGATCCACCGCACCGGCCGCAGCGAGCAGCTCGAGCGGCTGCGCCGTGCCCTCCCGCCCGGGGTGCTGGAGCTGGCCGATGTCCCCCACCTCACCATCCCGCGCATCACCACCCTGCACGCGGCCCTCGGCATCAGCACGCTCGCACAGCTCAAGGAAGCGGCGGAGGCGGGCCGGCTGCGCGCGCTCAAGGGCTTCGGGCCCAAGACCGAGGAGCGGATCCTGGCCGGCATCCGCAAGGCGGAGACGCAGGGCGAGGCGGTGCTGCTGTACAAGGCGGCGGAGGAGGGCGAGCGGCTGCTGGCCCACGTGCGCGCGTCGCCCGCGGTGGCGAAGGCCGAGCTGGCGGGCGCGCTGCGCCGGCGGGTGGAGGTCGTGGACCGCCTGGTGCTGGCCGTCGCCACGGGCGACCCCGCGGCCGCGGTGGCCCACGTCCTGCGCTACCCGGCGCTGGTGGCCACCGTCGAGCACTCCCTCACGGGCTGCGTGGCGCGCCTGGCCGGCGGCCTGCGCGTGGAGGCGGAGACCGCGCCGCCCGCCGGCTTCGCCTGCCTGCTGCACGACCTCACCGGCTCCGAGGGCCACCGCCAGCGGCTGGCCGCGCGCGCCCGGGGCCTGGGCCTGACCCTGGACCGCCGCTGCGTGATGCGCGGGCGCCGCAAGCTCGCGGTCAAGACCGAGGCCGACGTCTACCGCCACCTCGGCCTGCCCCACATCCCGCCCGAGCAGCGCGAGGACGTGGGGGAGGTGGAGGCGGCGGAGGAGGGCACGCTGCCCGCCGACCTCGTGGAGGAAGGGGACATCGCGGGCCTGGTGCACTGCCACACCGTCTACTCGGACGGCGCGGACACGGTGGAGGCCATGGTCAGGGCGGCCAAGGCCATGGGCAAGCGCTACATCACCATCACCGACCACTCCCCCACCGCCCACTACGCGGGCGGCCTGGCCCTCGACCGCCTGAAGCGGCAGTGGGAGGAGATCGCCCGCGTGCAGGAGAAGGTGAAGGGCATCACCATCCTGCGCGGCACGGAGAGCGACATCCTGCAGGACGGCCGCCTCGACTACCCGGACGCGGTGCTCGCGCAGCTCGACGTGGTCATCGCCAGCATCCACAACCGCCACCGCATGGACGCGGACCAGATGACGAGGCGCCTGGTGGCGGCCATGCGCAACCCCTTCTTCAAGGTGTGGGGCCACGGCCTGGGCCGCTACGTGCTGAGCCGGCCTCCCATCGAGTGCCGGGTGGAGGAGGTTCTCGACGCCGCCGCCGGCTCGCGGGTGGCGGTGGAGGTGAACGGCGACCCCCGCCGCCTCGACCTCGAGCCGCGCTGGCAGCGCGAGGCGCGCCGGCGCGGGCTGCGCTTCGTCATCTCCACCGACGCCCACTCCACGCGGGCCCTGGGGAACGTGCGCTGGGGCGTGGCCATGGCCCGCCGCGGCTGGGTGCGCAAGGGCGAGGTGCTCAACACCCTGCCCGTGGAGCAGTTCCGCCGCGCGGTGCGCCCGGCGTGAGCCGCATCTTCCTGCTCTCCCCGGCCAACCTGGGGGGCGAGCGCGCCCGCTTCGTCCTCAACCCCGAGGCGCGCTTCGAGCTCGCCGTGCGCGTGCGCGAGGGCAAGGACGCCACCCTGGGCGAGGTCATGAGCTTCACGAGCGGGCTCTACTTCCGCGGCAAGCTCGCCTACGCGCGCGCCTTCGCCGCGCCCCCGCGCGGCCTGCCCGGCGTCTTCGTGATCACGGCCAACGAGGGGCTGCGCCTGGCCGACGAGGTGGTGGACATCCCGCGCCTGCGCCGCTTCGCCAGGGGCTCCATCGACGCGGGCAACGCGTCCTACCGCAAGCCGCTCCTGCGCGACGCCGAGACCCTCACCACCATGTACGGGGCGGAGTGCGAGGTGGTGCTCCTGGGCAGCGTGGCCAGCGGCAAGTACGTGGACCCGCTGCTGAAGGTGTTCGGGGAGCGCCTGCTCTTCCCCTCCGAGTTCGTGGGGCGCGGCGACATGAGCCGCGGCGGCCTCATGCTGCGCTGCGTGGACGCCGGCCGCGAGCTCGGCTACGTGCCCGTGGCGGGGGCGGTGCGCCACGGGCCCCGGCCGCCCCGCCTGGAGCCGCGCCGCCGGCGCGCGCCGTGACCGCCCCCATCCCCGAGGACGTGGACGACGTCCACGTGCGCGTGGACGGCCGCACGGTCAAGCTCACCAACCTGCGCAAGCCCTTCTGGCCCGAGCTCGGCATCAGCAAGGGCGACCTCATCCGCTACTACATGGCGGTGGCCCCGTACCTGCTGCCCCACGTCCGCGACCGCGCCATGGTCATGAAGCGCTACCCCCACGGGTGGAAGGGCGAGTTCTTCTTCATGAAGCGCGCGCCCACGCCGCGCCCGGAGTGGATCCGCACCTGCGCCATCGAGCACGAGAGCGGCAACGTCATCGACTTCCCCGTCATCGACGACCTGCCCTCGCTCCTCTGGCTCATCAACCTCGGCTGCATCGACCTCAACCAGTGGTACGCGCGCTGCGACGACGTGGACAAGCCCGACTACGTCCACTTCGACCTCGACCCCGTCAAGGGCCGGCGCGGCGGCCCGGACACCGGCTTCGACAGGGTGCGCGCGGCGGCCCTCCTCCTGCGCGACGCGCTGGGCGGCCTGGGCATGCCCTGCTTCGCCAAGACCACGGGCTCGCGCGGCATCCACGTCTACGTGCCCATCGTGCGCGGGCCCTCGCAGAAGGACGCCTGGACCTTCGCCAAGTCCCTGGCCCAGGGCCTGGCCGCGCTGCGGCCGACGCTCGTCACCGCCGAGTACCGCATCGAGAAGCGGCCCCCCGACCGCGTGCTGGTGGACTACAACCAGAACGCCTGGGGCCGCACGCTGGCCTCCATCTACTCCGTGCGCCCGCACCCCCGGGCCGCCGTCTCCACGCCCGTCACCTGGAAGGAGGTCGAGGACGGCGTGGAGATCGCGGACTTCCACCTGCGCAACGTGCCCGCGCGGCTCGCGAAGGTGGGCGACCTCTGGAAGCCGCTGGTGGCGGCCAGGGGGCGGTTCAAGCTGGAGAAGCTGCTCACGTCCACGTCCTGACGAACCGACCTGGGCACGATCATGCCCAGACCGGGCAGGGCTCTCGAGGCGGGCCTTGGAACGCCGACGACGCTCAGTTCTTGAGCGCGCGCTCGGGCCGGCCCTGCTCGGTCTCGATGGCCTCCAGGATGGCCTGGTACTCGGCGACCAGCTCCGCCAGCTCGTTCATGGCCGGGCGGATCTCGGCGTGGTGGGCGCGGATGGTCTCCACCTCCATCTGCTTCAGGTTCTGCAGGAGCGACCGCATCGTCTCCACGGGGGTGGCGTCCACGCGGTGGACCAGCCACTCGCGCTCGACCTCGGTCACGCGCCGCGCCTGGCGGGGCCGGGCCACGTCGATCTGCCGGGCGAATCGCGTCTGCGCGCGGTCGTCGTAGCGGGCCATCCGGTTCCAGATGCGCAGGTCGTCCGCGGACCGCAGGATGTTGAGGTTCTCGTCCTCGTCCTCGCCGCGGGGCTTGCTGAAGCCCCACTGGAAGAGCACCTCCTCCATGTCGCCGGAGAGCCAGAGGTCGTCGTGGCCGATGCGGAACTGCTCGCGCGCGTACCCGGGCTCCAGCAAGGCCGCGAAGTAGTTCTGGTCGTCGTCGCGGAACGACTCGCCCTTGGGCAGGCGGTCCTCGAACCCGCTGCGGAAGTGGTTGAAGGAGAGGACGATCTGCACGGCCTTGCGGACCTTGTAGGCGTTCAGGCTCACCAGGTCGGCGGTCTGCCGCAGCAGCGGCTCCTCCAGCTTGAGCCCCTCGCGCGAGCCGTAGGCGTTGTCGAACACCTGCCGGTAGATCGTGTAGACGTAGAAGTTCGTGGCGTGGGGCTTCCACTGCTGGGCGTGGGTGATGTGGCGGACGCCCAGGAGCCGCGGCACCGCGTAGGCCAGCTCGGCGGGCCCGCTGGCCGCCACCGGCGAGACCTCGATGGTCTCCGTGGCCTTCACCACCGCCGCGTAGGCCGCCACCACCTCTTCC
>DATBIO010000298.1:0-26551 GCA_036556965.1 Vicinamibacteria bacterium | reverse complement strand
GGATGGGCGGCGTCTGCTCCATGATGTCCACCACCGGGAAGCGGTCCTCCATGCGCACCGCCATGAAGAGCCGGGGCATGATCGGGAAGTGGAAGTTCATGTGGCACTCGTCGCCCTCGCCGAAGTACGCACTGGCGTCCTCCGGCCACTGGTTGGCCTCCGCCAGGAGCATCCGGTTGGGGTACTTCGAGTCCACGTAGGCGCGCAGCTTCCTCAGGAAGGCGTGCGTCTCCGGGAGGTTCTCGCAGTTGGTGCCCTCGCGCTCGTAGAGGTACGGCACGGCGTCGAGGCGCAGTCCGTCCACGCCCACCTCGCCGAACCAGAAGTCCACCACCTTGAGCATGGCCCGGCGCACGCCCGGGCTGTCCCAGTTGAGGTCGGGCTGGTGGGCGTAGAAGCGGTGCCAGTAATAGGCCCGCGCCACGGGGTCCCAGGACCAGTTCGAGGGCTCGAAGTCCTTGAAGATGATGCGCGTCTCCTTGTAGCGCTCCGGGTCGTCGCTCCACACGTAGAAGTCGCGGGCGGCGGTGCCCGGCCGCGCCCGCCGCGCGCGCTGGAACCAGGGGTGCTGGTCGGAGGTGTGGTTGAGGACCAGCTCCGTGATCACCCGGAGGCCGCGCGCGTGCGCCTCGCGCAGGAAGAGCTTGAAGTGCCGGAGCTCGCCGTAGGCGGGGTGGACGGAGGTGTAGTCGGCGGTGTCGTAGCCGTCGTCCTTGAGGGGCGAGGGGTAGAAAGGGAGGAGCCAGACCGCGGTGACCCCGAGGTCCTGGAGGTAGTCCATCTTCTCGGCGAGGCCGCGGAAGTCGCCCACGCCGTCGGCGTCGCTGTCCCGGTAGGCCCGCACGTGCAGCTCGTAGACGACGGCGTCCTTGTACCAGAGGGTGTCGATCGCCGCTGCGCCCGCCGTCTTCTTCTTGCCCATCAGGAAGCAGGTCCAGCTTAGCAGCCTACGGTCGCGCCTCCGGACCCAGGCGGTAGATGGTGATGCGCGGCCCCGGGTGGGTGACGCCGCGGAAGCCGCCCACGGGCACGAAGAAGGCGTCGTGGGGGTCGTAGGCGGGCCGCGCGCCCGGCGCGACGGGGTCGAACACGACGGCTCGCGATCCGTGCGCGCTCAGCAGGGCGTGCACGTGGGGCATGGACGGAAGCCACTTGCCGTCCGTCTCCTGGACCAGCACGTAGGGAGCCCGCCGGCGGCGCACCAGGCGGTTGGCGAAGTCCACCACTCGGAAGCGGTCCTCGAGCAGGGGCCGCCCCCAGCGCAGCATCTTGCCGTCGAGGATCATGACCGTCGCCTGGCGCGGCAGGTGGGCTTCCAGCCAGGCCCGCGCCATCTGCCGCGTGTCCGGGCGCGCGAGCAGGCGGTCGAGCTGGACCGACGACGCGAGCGGCTCCGCGGCCAGGGCCACGCCCAGCGCCGCCGCCGCCACCGCCGCCCGGCGGCCGGCGCGCGCGGCCAGGGCGGCGGCCAGCCACGCCGCGCCCACCACGATGACGGGGGCCAGCGGCGTGGCATAGCGCATGGTGGCGTAGCGCGCCGGCCCGATGGCCAGGTAGGTGGCGAGCCCGTAGGCCAGCACGGCCACGCGTCCGCCTCCCCGCTGGCCGAGCCAGAGGAGGCCGGCGATGCCCGCCACCTCCATGACAACGCCGTGGCCGTAGCGGAGGGTGAAGGCGAGGTGGTGGACGAACCCCAGCCGCGGGTCGAACGCCATCTGGTCCCAGTAGGAGTGCTCGCGGATGGCCATGGCGCTCGTGAACTTCGACCAGGCGGCGATCACGAAGGGGCTGCCCGCGAAGAAGCCGGCCACCGAGGCGGCGCCCGCCGCCAGCAGGCGCGCGTCCACGGGCGCCGACCACCACCGCCGCCCCTCGCGGTGGCGCGCCGCCACCACCGCCGCCCCCACCGCCACCACCGTGGGCAGCGCGTTGTACTTGGTGCTGCAGGCCAGGCCGGCCAGGAAGCCGGCGAGCACGAAGCGGCCGAGGCTGGGCGCCTCCGCCGCCTGCACCGAGGCCAGCAGGGTGGCGAGGATCATCACCAGCAGGAACGGCTCCACCAGCGCGAAGTGGGCGTCCCGCACGGGGCCGAGGCTCACCGCCATGAGGAGGGCGGCCAGGAGGCCCGCGGCGCGGCCCGCCGTCTGCCGCGCCAGGGCCCAGGCCAGGGGGATGGCCGCGGTGCCGATGAGCACGGCCAGCCACCTTCCCATCAGCACGAGGTCGGCGGGGTAGACGCCCTCGGGCGGGTTCAGGTACTCGTGCCAGCTCAGGCCGCCGAGCGACAGCAGCAGCTTTCCCCACAGCCAGTAGAACGCGGCCTGCACGTAGGCGTGGAGGGTGGGCCAGAGGAACCACCAGGGGTTCGGGTCCTCCAGCAGCCCGTGGGAGATCCGCACCCAGCGCAGCTCGTCCGGCTTCAGCCAGGGCTGCGGCATCCCGTAGCCCAGCCCCCACGCCCGCAGCACCAGCCCCAGGACGGCGGCGCCGACGACGCCGAGCCGTTCGGCCAGGGTGGTGGGGGCGGCACGGGCGCTGTCGGCGGGTCTCGGCACGAGGCGCGGACGCTACCGAGCGGGCGGCGCGGGTGTCAAACGCGCGGCCGGGCTCAGGCGAAGAGCCCGTCCGGCGTCTGCCGGCGGACGACGAACACGTGGGCGGGCACGACCTCCGGGTCGAGCTCCACGTAGTTGCGCGGTCCCCGCCACGGGTAGCGCGCGTCGGTGAGCACGTCGTGCACCTGGAAGGTCTCGTCCGCCTCCAGGCCCAGGGCCTCCAGGTCGAGGGCCACCCAGCCCGCCTGCCTCCGCCGCGGGTCGAGGTTGACGGCGGTGATCACGACGTTGGCGGCGCCGGCGGTGGCCTTGCTGTAGCAGAGCAGCCGCTCGTTGTCGCACGGGTGGAAGACGAGGCCGCGGTCCGCCTGCAGGGCGGGGTTCTGGCGGCGGGCACGGTTGACGCGCGCGATGAAGGCGGCCAGGCTCCCGGGCGCCTCCAGGTCCCAGTGCCGGACCTCGTACTTCTCGGAGTCGACGTACTCCTCGCTGCCCGCGCTGCGCGGGCGGTGGAGGCCCAGCTCGAAGGCGGGGCCGTAGATCCCGTAGCTCGCGCCCAGGGTGGCGGCGAGGACCAGGCGGGCCATGAAGGCCCCCCGCCCCCCCGTCTGGAGCTGCTCGGTCAGGATGTCGGGCGTGTTCGGCCACAGGTTGGGGCGGAAGAAGTCGCTCACGGGCGGCCGGGACAGCTCCTCGAAGTACTCGCGGATCTCGCGGCCGTGGTTGCGCCAGGCGAAGTACGTGTAGGACTGGGTGAAGCCGAGCTGGGCCAGGCGGTACATGACCTTGGGCCGCGTGAAGGCCTCGGAGAGGAAGATGACGTCGGGATGGTCGCGCCGCACCTCGGCGATCAGCCACTCCCAGAAGGCGAAGGGCTTGGTGTGCGGGTTGTCCACGCGGAAGGCCCGGACGCCGTGCCCGATCCAGAACGTGAAGATGCTGAGCAGCTCATCCCACAGCGCGCGCCAGGCCGGGCTCTCGAAGTCGAAGGGGTAGATGTCCTCGTACTTCTTGGGCGGGTTCTCCGCGTACTGCACGCTGCCGTCCGGGCGCCGGCGGAACCACTCCGGGTGGTCGCGCACGTAGGGGTGGTCGGGCGAGCACTGGAAGGCCACGTCGAGAGCGACCTCCATGCCGTGCGCGGCCGCCTCCCGCACCAGGTAGGCGAAGTCGTCGAGCGTGCCGAGCGCGGGGTGGACGGCCTTGTGGCCGCCCTCCGCTCCGCCGATGGCCCAGGGGCTGCCGGGGTCGTCCGCCGCCGCCCGCACCGCGTTGTTCCGGCCCTTGCGGTGGGTGCGGCCGATGGGGTGGATGGGGGGCAGGTACAGCACGTCGAAGCCCATGCCCGCCACGTAGGGCAGCCGGGCCGCGCAATCGCGCAGCGTGCCCGGGCGCCCGGGCGCGGGCGAGGCCGAGCGCGGGAACATCTCGTACCAGGTGGAGAAGCGCGCCCGCGGCCGGTCCACCGCCAGCGGCAGCACGCGCCCGTACTCCACCAGGTCGGCGGGATCGAAGGCCGCGTCCATGGCCTCCGCCACGTCCGCGCGCGCGGCGAGGGCAACCCGCTCCTCCACCCCGGCCTCGCCGCCCAGCTGTGCCGCCCAGCCGGCCAGGAGGGCGGCCGGGCGCCCGCCCGCCCGCGCCGCCGCCTCTTCGAGGAGGGCGGCGCCCACCAGCAGGTCCACCCGGACGTCCTGCCCGGCGTCCGCCTTCTTGGCCAGGCCCGCCGCCCACGTGCGGTAGCGGTCGAGGCGCGCGTCCGCGGTGTACTCGTACTCCCCGAGCCGCTCCACGAGGAAGGCGGCGCCGTACCGGTCGTTGCCGAGAGGATCCATGGGCGTGGTCTGCCAGGAGCCGCCACCGGCGCGGCGGTGGTGCAGCCGCACCGCGAGGAGGTCGTGGCCGTCGGTGAAGGCGTGGGCCTCGATCTCCACCGTCTCCCCGGCCTCGCGCTTGGCGGGGAAGCGCCCGCCCTCCACCTCGGGCAGGAGGCGCGCCAGCACCACGCGCGGAGGACACGAGGCCGCCTCCCCGCGCGCCGCGCGCGGCTCCTCCTCCGGCGCCGTCCTTCCGCGAGCCGTCACGGGACCTGATGATAGCGACACTAGAATGTGAAGCGCAGCATGACCCCGCACCCCTTGGCCCGCCGCGCCAGCGGCATCCTCCTCCATCCCGGCTCGCTGCCGGGGACCCAGGGCGGCGGCACCCTCGGCCGCGCCGCGCGGGAGTTCGCGGACTTCCTGGCCGCCGCCGGCCAGCGCCTCTGGCAGGTGCTGCCGCTGGTGCCCACCGGCCTCGGCGACTCGCCGTACCAGTCGCCCTCCAGCCTCGCCGGCAACCCCGCCCTGGTGGACCTCGAGGACCTGGCCGCGGGAGGACTCCTGGGGAGAAGCGACCTCTCCCCGCTGGAGCGGCTCCCGCGCGGCCACGTGGACTACGCGGCGCTGCTGCCCCTGAAGGCGGTCCTCCTGGCGCGGGCCGCGCGCGCGTTCCTGTCCGCGCCGGGCGCGGAGCGGCAGGCCCTGGAGAGGTTCCGGGCCGAGGAGGCGGACTGGCTGGAGCCGCACGCGCGCTTCATGGCCCTCAAGGACGCCCACGGGGGCGCCCCCTGGACGGACTGGACGCGCTCGGAGCCGGACGCGGAGGCGGTGGCCGCCCATGCCTTCGTGCAGTTCGCCTTCTTCCGGCAGTGGGGCGCCCTGCGCGCCCACTGCGCGGAGCGCGCCATCCAGCTCGTGGGCGACATGCCCCTGTTCGTGGCCCACGACAGCGCCGACGTGTGGCGCCAGCCGCACCTGTTCGACCTCGACGCCGCGGGCGCGCCGCGGGCGGTGGCGGGGGTGCCTCCCGACTACTTCAGCGCCACCGGCCAGCTCTGGGGCAACCCGCTCTACCGCTGGGAGGCCATGCGCGAGGAGGACTTCGCCTGGTGGCGGCGCCGCGTGCGCGCGGCCCTGCGCCTGGTGGACGTCGTGCGCATCGACCACTTCCGCGGCCTGGAGTCGTACTACGAGATCCCGGCCGGCGCTCCCGACGCCACCGGCGGCCGCTGGGTGCAGGCGCCCGGCGCCGCCCTGCTGGAGTCGCTGCGGTCCGACCTCGGCGCGCTGCCCTTCATCGCCGAGGACCTGGGGCTCATCACTCCCGAGGTGGACGCGCTGCGCGACCGCTTCTCGCTGCCCGGCATGCGCGTGCTGCAGTTCGCCTTCATGAGCGAGGACGGCGCCGACCCGCACAAGCCCCACAATTACGTCCCGAACGCGGTGGCCTACACGGGGACGCACGACAACGACACCCTGCGCGGCTGGCTGGCCGCGGAGCGCCCGACCCGGGAGCTGCGCGCGGAGAGGAAGCGCGCCCTGCGCTACGTGGGCGCGCGCGGCCGCGACGCGCACTGGGCCTTCGTGCGCGCGGTGCAGGCCTCGGTGGCGCGCACGGCCATCGTCCCCGTGCAGGACGTGCTGGGGCTGGGCAGCGAGGCGCGGCTGAACACGCCCGCGCGCGCCGAGGGCAACTGGTCGTGGCGCCTCGGCGAGGGCGCCCTCACCCGCCGGCTGGCCGACCACCTCCGCGAGCTGTGCCGCCTCTACGGCCGCTGAGCGCCGGGAGCGGCGAAGGCCGGCCGCGCGCGCTCCTCTGGGCGGCCGGCCTGGCCCTGCTCACCGCGGTGGTGGCGCGCACGGCCCTGCTGGGCGACCGGCCGTTCTGGCGCGACGAGGCGTGGGTGGCCTCGCTCGTCCGCGACTTCCCCCTGCGCGGGGTCGTGGACGAGGTCCGCACCGTCCCCATCGGCTTCATCGCCCTCGAGAAGGCCGTGGCCGGGGCCCTGCCCTTCCTGCGCCCCGAGGTCGCCTACCGCCTCGTGCCCCTGCTCTGCGGGCTTCTCGCGGTGGCGGCCGTCCCCGCCCTCGGCCTCGCCCTGGGCGCCGCGCGGCCGGTGGCGGTGGCCGCCCTCTGGATCTGCGCCGGGCTGCCCGGGCTCGTCTACTACTCGCGCGAGCTGAAGCAGTACGGCTTCGACCTGCTCCTGCCCCTGGCCCTGGCCCTGGTGGCCCACGGCTCCGTCGAGGCGCGGGAGGGCGGGCCGCCCTGGCGCCGTGTGGCCGCCGTCGCCCTCGTGGCCGCCGCCCCGTGGCTGAGCTTCGGCGCGCTCTTCCCGCTCGCCGTGGTGCTGGCCTGGGCGCTCTGGCGGACGCGGCGCGAGGCGCGCGCGCGCGCGACCTGGCTGGCCGCGGCCCTGGTCCTGGCTCTCTCCCTGGGGGGGAGCTATCTCGTCGCCCTGCACGTCCAGGCCGCCAACCCCCGGCTGCTGGAGACCTGGCGCCGCCACGTGCGGCACGGGGACCAGGCGCTGCTGGTCGATGCCGCGGGCGCCCTCGTCACCGTGAACCGCACCGCCGCCGCCTACCTGTTCCCCGACGGCTGGCCGCTGGCCGTGGGCCTGGCCCTCCTCGGCATCGCCGCCTGGCCCCGGCGCACGCGCGGCCTGCTCGTCGGCCTGTGGCTCCTGCCCCTGGCCCTGGCTGCCGCGGCCTACCTCGTGGACCTCTATCTGGTGCACGTCGGACGCCTGCTCCTCTTCGCCGCTCCTCCCCTCGTCCTCCTCGTGGCCGCGGGCCTGGTGAGGGCAGGGGAGGCGCTGCGCAGCGCGTGGTGGGGCGTGGCCGCCGCCGCCCTCTTCGGCC
This sequence comes from Vicinamibacteria bacterium, assembly GCA_036556965.1. GTDB lineage: Bacteria > Acidobacteriota > Vicinamibacteria > Fen-336 > Fen-336 > DATBIO01. Next base: position 19,311 of record DATBIO010000298.1, on the reverse strand, counting down.
TGGGCTGGGCGGGGGCCTCGATCGTGCACCGCGTGCGCGCGCCGGAGACGGTCAGCGCGCGCTACTTCCTCTTCGACGTCCACCACGACGTGGAGCCGCTCATCGCGCGCCTGGAGAGGGAGCGCGTGCCGGGCCGCCGGGTCCTGGCCAGCCCCTTCGCGGGGCCCGTCTTCGGCTTCTACCAGCGCGGGCGGCTGGCGGGGGCCACCGTGTGCTCGGTGGCCACCTGTCGCGACGAGCCGCGGGTCCTCGCACAGTGGCTGGGGGGCCTGGAGGGGCCGGGCTGGATGGTCGTCACCGACGACGAGGCGCGCTGGGACCGGCGGACCACGCTGCGCAGCCTCGGCTACCGCGCGCGCCTGGAGGACCAGACCCGCGGGATGAAGCTCTGGCGCGTCGAGCGCGTGCGCGGACGGCCGCCGGGAGGGCCCTAGCCCTTCAGGCCCCGCAGCACCCGGTCGGGCGTCAGGGGCGCCGCGCGCAGGCGCGCGCCGCAGGCGTGGAACACGGCGTTGGCGATGGCGGGGGCGGGGCCGTTGATGGGGATCTCGGCGATGGCCTTGGCCCCGAAGGGGCCGGTGGGCTCGTGGGTGGGCACGAGGATGGTCACGATCTCGGGCACGTCGGTGGCGGCGGCGATGGTGTAGTCGCGGAAGGTGCGGAACTGCATGCGTCCCTCCCCGTCGAAGGGCATCCGCTCGAAGAGCCCGTAGCCCAGGGACTGCACGGCCGCGCCCTCCACCTGGCCCTCCGCCATCTGCGGGTTCACCACCTGGCCGCAGTCCACCGCCTCCACCAGCTTCAGCACGCGCACCAGCCCCGTCTCCGTGTCCACCTCCACCTCGGCGAAGACGGCGGCGAAAGGGGGCGGGGAGTCGTAGGACATGTGCGAGGCCGTGGCCATGATCTGGAACTGGTCCTTCTGGTAGAGGGAGGACAGGCAGACCTGTTCGTAGGTGACGAAGCGGCCGTCCGCGGCGCAGACCCTGCCCCCGTGCGTCACCAGGTCCTGCGGCTTCTCCTCCAGCAGGCGCGCGGCGACCTCCACGATCTGGCCCAGGACCAGCCGCGCCGCCTTCTCCACCGCGCGCCCCGTGATGTAGGTGGTGGAGGAGGCGTAGGCCCCGGGGTCGAAGGGGGTCATGTCGGTGTCGGAGGAGTAGGGGATGATCCTGTCCATGGGCACGCCCAGGGCCTCGGCCGCGACCTGGCAGAACATGGTGTCGGCGCCGGTGCCGATGTCCGTGGCCCCCACCAGCAGGTTGAACGAGCCGTCCTCGTTCATCTTGATCGAGGCCCCGCCCATGTCCACGCCGGGGATGCCGGAGGCCTGCATGACGATGGCCATGCCCACGCCGCGGCGCACGGCGGGATGGCTCCCCCCCGCGTCCCGCAGCGCGTAGCGCGCGCGCTTCTCGCTCCAGCCGATGGCGCGCGCGCCCTGCTCGATGGCCGGGGCCAGCCCACAGGAGCGGATGACCTGCCGGAAGCCCTCCTTGCCCTCGCCCAGCACCTCGGCGATGGGCTGGTCGTCGCCCTCCTGCACGTGGTTGCGCCGCCGGAACTCGAGGGGGTCCTCGCCCAGGGCGTGGGCCACCTCGTCCACGTGGCTCTCCAGGGCGAAGAAGCCCTGGGGACAGCCGTAACCCCGGAAGGCGCCGGCCACGGCCAGGTTGGTGTACACGGCCTTGGCCTCGTAGCGCAGGTTGGGGCAGCGGTAGAGGGAGAGGGCCCGGTTGCCGGTCACGCTCATCACGGTGAGGGCGTGCGTGCCGTAGGCCCCCGTGTTCTCGACGACGCGCAGCTCCAGGGCCACGAAACGCCCTCCGCTGACCCCGCTCTTGACGGTGAGGATCTGCGGGTGGCGGGTGCGCGCCGCCGTCAGCTCCTCCTCCCGCGTGTACTCGAGGCGCACGGGCCGGCCCGTGCGCAGGGTGAGCATGCCGCACAGGTCCTCGATGAGGATCTCCTGCTTCCCCCCGAAGCCTCCCCCCACCCGCGGCTTGATCACGCGGATGCGCCGGATGGGGACGCCCAGGAGGGGGGCAATGATGCGGCGCACGTGGAAGGGCACCTGGGTGGAGGTGCGCACGATCAGGCGGTGGTCCTCGTCCAGCCAGGTGATGGCGACGTGCGGCTCGATGGAGGACTGCTGCACGTAGCCCACGTGGTAGGTCTGCTCGAACACGCGCTCGGCGGCGGCGAAGGCGGCGGCCACGTCGCCCACCTCGGCCACGATCTCGGCGGCCAGGTTCCGCGAGGGGTCCTTGATGCCCGTGCTGTCCGGCTCGTCGTGGATGAGGGGGGCCCCGGGGCGCAGCGCCTCCTCGGGATCGAAGACCGCGGGCAGCGGCTCGTACTCCACCACGATGGCCTCGCAGGCCTTGCGCGCCAGCTCCGGGTCCTCCGCCGCCACCACCGCCACGCGGTCCCCCACGAAGCGCACGCGCGCGTCCAGCATGACGGCGTCGTAGGGCGAGGGCTCGGGCCAGCCCTGGCCCGCGGTGGTGTACGGCACGCGCGGAACGTCCTCGTGGGTGAGCACGGCCGCCACCCCGGGCATGGCCCGCGCCTGGCTGGCCTCGATGCGCACGATGCGCGCGTGGGCGTGGGGCGAATGGAGGATGCACGCGTGGAGGAGCCCCGGCAGGCGGATGTCGTCCACGAAGGTGCCGCGTCCGGTGGCCAGCTTGATGCTGTCCACCCGGCGCTCGGAGGTGCCGACGGTGCGGAGGTCGGCCATCAGCGCCCCGAGAGCCTGGCCTCCAGGCGGACCATCAGCTCGCGCGCGGGCACGTTGTTCGGCTCCAGCTCCACCGCCTTCTGCACGCAGCGCAGCGCGTCCTCGTACTCGTGGACCATGGTGTGCGCCACCCCGCAGGTGAACCAGGAGAAGTGCTGGTCGCCGAAGAGGCGGATCGACTCGCGCGCGTAGCGCACGGCCTCGCGGCCCTCCTTCATGGTGAGGCAGAGGCGGCACAGCTCGATGGCGAGGTCCCGCTGCATGGGGTAGAAGTTGTCGTAGACGCGGCGCAGGGCGGCCACCATCTCCGCCTTCTGGGGCTCGGTGGCGGCCTGGAGGTGGCCCTTGAGGGCGTCGCGCCAGTTGCCCAGCACCTCGTAGTCCCACTCGCTGAGGCGCAGGAACGCCATCACCGTATCGAAGGAGGGCGTGGTGTAGTCCTTGCGCAGCTCCTGCATGAGGTGCGAGTACTGCGAGGGGGTGAGGCCGTCGGTGGCCTCGCGGAAGGCCAGCCGCGTCTCGCCCAGCTCGGCCTGGCCGCAGACCAGGCCCGCGATGCGCAGGCGGTTGTCGCGCTGGGTGCCGTGCAGGGCGGCGCCGCCCAGCTCCTCGAAGTAGGCGCCCAGCGCGTGCATGTTGACCATCATGGAGACGCTGCCCCCGTGGAAGGCCAGGGAAGGGTCCCCGCGCCCGAGCAGGTCCTCTTCGTAGGACACGCCCTTGTCGCCGCACAGGAGCAGCATCCGCCCGCCCGCCCACTCGCGGAGGTGGCGTATGCCGTGCAGGGCTCCGATGGGGATGAGGAAGGACGTGTCGCTCAGGCGCTTGCGGTAGCGGTCGAGCACGCGATTGAGGGCCGGGTCGTCGTAGTAGGCGCCCTCCACGGGCGCCGTCACGTAGCGCAGGCTGGCGCGCTCCAGCAGGCCGGGGTCCTTGGGATCGGCCTCCGGGCGGGAGGACATGAGGGCGGCGCGACCCTCCAGGAGCACGCCCGCCTTCACGAAGAAGGCGTCCTGGACGGTGGTGTCGAAGGCGTAGTTGGCCACCGCCACCAGGGGGTTCTTGAGCGAGCCCTTGGCCAGTACCTCGCCCGAGCGCACCAGGCGGACCTTCTCGTCGCGCTCGATGTCGAAACGGGCGAAGTCGAGCACGCCCTCCTCCACCGGCGGCGCCAGCTTCTCGTTCTTCTGCCAGGCCGCGAGGTTGCTCTCCGCGAAGTCCGTCATCACGTAGCGCAGCTTCACGCCGTGCAGGGGCGGCGTCGCCCCCAGCAGCTCGCGCAGGAAGCGCAGGCAGAGGAACGAGAACTTGCCCGAGCCCGCGGCCAGCTCCACCACGTGCAGCGGCTGCTCGCGGTTCAGGGCCCCCTGGCTCGCCGCGTCGCGCAGGAACCCGACCACCGTGCGCGCGTAGGCCTTGGCGATGTAGGGGTTGCTGGTCACGTAGAAGGGGACGCGGTTCGGCTTCCAGGCGTCCGGCCCCTGCGCGGCGTAGAACGCGCGCTGCAGCCCCCAGAGCATGGACTCCGAGAGCCGCCGGCTGTCCTCCAGGGCGACGGCGGGGGCCGGCGTCGGCGCGGCCTGGGGAGCGGGCGCGGCGGTGGGCCCGCCGGGCGGGGCGGGAGGGCCCTCGGGCGGTGGGGACGACGGCGCCGTCGGCTGGGTCATGGCATGGGCCTCCTGCCCCGGACGGGCACGGCCGGCCGCGGGGCGCGTGGGCGCCTCACGCCTGCGACCCGCGGTCCCCGTCCGACAGCTCCCGCGCCGCCTGCAGCACGGCCTGCACCGGCTTGACGTACCCCGTGCAGCGGCAGAGGCAGCCGGCCAGGGCGTCCCGCACCTCGTCCTCGTTGGGGCGGGGCACGGTGTCCAGCAGGGCCTTGGCGCAGAGCTCCATGGCCGGCGTGCAGTAGCCGCACTGGATGGCGCCCGTGTCCACGAAGGCCTGCTGGATGGGGTGCAGAGCGTCCGGCGTGCCCAGGCCCTCCACCGTCTGCACGCTCCGCCCGTGCGCGCGCAGGGCCAGCGTGAGGCAGGCGACGACCGGCTTGCCGTCGAGGAGGACGGTGCAGCTCCCGCACTCGCCGGTCTCGCAGCCGTGCTTGACCCCCCAGAGCCCCTCGCGCCGGAGGAGCTGCAGCAGCGTGGCGCGCGCCTCCGTGTCCGCGTGCCAGTCCGCGCCGTTGAGCCGGATCTCGATCCGGCCCGAGGTGAAGTACGGGAGCTCGGGGATGCGGCGCGGAGCCAGGGCGGAGCGGGCGCGTCCCGCGGCGGGCGCGGGAGCCCCGCGGGCCTGGGCGAGCGCGCGCTGGAGGGCCCGGCGGGCCAGCACGCGCGAGGCCTCCCGCCGGTAGGCGGCGGGGGCGTGCGCGTCCTCGCGGTAGCGCGCGCGCGCCACCTCCTCCACCGCCGCCACCACGTCCTCCTCGCCCGCGGCCGTGCCCTCCAGGCGCGCCTCCGCGTCGGTCACGCGCGCGGGGCCGGCCTCCAGGCCCACGGCGGCGATGCGCGCGCGCGTGCAGCGCCCGGCGGAGAGAGAGACGGCCACCGCCACCGCCACCAGCGCGGGCGCGGAGGGCAGGACGGCCACTCGCTCCAGGGCCGCCCCCTGGGGCGGCCCGGGGACGAACAGCGAGGTGAGCAGCCCGCCCCCCTCGAGGTCGGCCTGGGGATCGCGCAGGAAGCGGACGGCCGGGATCTCCGAGCGCTCGCTGCCCCGCTCCACGACGTACACGGCGTTGAGGGCGAGGAGGGCGGCCAGGAGCTCGGAGTCGTGCGCGCGGTGGACCGACTCGCCCCCGATGGTGGCCATGCCGCGCAGCATGCGCGAGGCGGAGTGGGCGCGCGCCGCGGCCGGCAGCAGGCCCGAGCTGCCGGCGTGGACGGCCGGCGAGTCGATCAGGTCCTGTACCGTCACCGTGGCGCCCACCACCAGGTCGCCGTCGCGCACGTCCACCCGGTTGAGGCCCAGGGCCACGACGTCGAGCACGTTGGGGACGTCGGCGGGCGTGGCGAGCAGGCGCGTCCCCCCGGCCAGCGGCCGCACGCCCTGGGCGAGCAGCTCCAGGGCCTGCGCCTTGCGCGCGGGCCGATGGTAGCTGCGGATGCCACGGGCGAGCATCCGGGCATTCTAGATGGGCGCCCGACCCCAGTCGACGGCGGGCCCGCTCAGAAGGCGGCCAGCTCGAGGCTGCCGTCCGGCCGCACCAGCCTCAGCTCCAGCGCGGGGACCACGGCCGGCGACTGCCCGCGCGAGGTCTCCACGGCGCGGCCGGGCAGCGACGCGCGCTGCCAGCCCTGGAGGTCGCAGGCTCGTGGCGCGACGACCTTGACCACGAAGTCGGGCGACGCCGCGGCGGCGGCGGCGAGGCGCGCGGAGTTGACCGACCACAGGTGCTCGACGTGCGGCCGCACCGCCAGCTCGCGTCCGCCGGCGATCATGCGCACCTGGCATCCGTGGACCCGCGGCGGCGCGCCCCGCGGGGGCGAGAGGGCGAGGTGGAAGTAGGCGCGCTCGGCGACGGGCGCGTGGCGGGCCAGCGCCTGCCGCACGCCGGGCGCCAGGTGCAGCCGGTAGGTCAGCTCCTCGCCTTCCGAGAGGGTGATGGCACGGTCGAAGGGGAAGACCGCCGGCTGCGCGAGCGTGAGGCGGCTTCCCAGGAGCGCGCTCGACAGGGCGGCGGCGGCGGCCGCCGCCGCCGCGGCCGCCCGCCCGCGCCTCGTGCGGCCCAGCGTCGCGGCCATGAGCACGAGGTACGCGGCGGGGACGGCGCCGCCCACGACGGCGAGCGCGGGCCGCGCGCGCGCGGGCTGCGTGGCCGGGGTGACGAGGGCGCCCGCGTCCACCAGGCGGGCGGCGCCGCCGAACGCGGCGGGGACCGGCTCCTCACCGGTCAGGCTCGAGACCACCGCCGGCGGGCGCCTCATCAACGGAGCCGCGTCGTCGAGGCCGAGGTAGTAGGCCTTGAGGGGGCCGAGGTTCCCTCGCCGGTAGGCCGTGCTCCACCAGAAGTGGCTCGCCACCACGGCCAGCGTCGCCGCCGCCGCCAGGGAGCGCAGGGCGCCCCGGCGCCGCCAGCCGCGGGCGAGCACCACGGCCAGCGCCGCGTGGAAGAAGACGCTGATGCCGTACACGGGGTGGCCGCGCGAGGCCGCCGACTGGGAGAAGGCGAGCGCGGCGCCCAGGGGCAGGGCACCCAGCACGAGCGCGAACCACCGCTCGGCGCGGCTGCGGAAGACGAACGGGAGGGCCAGCAGCCCGCCCGCGACCACCAGCGGGGAGTCGAAGAAGGCGAACTCGCCCAGGCGCCCGGCCAGGGCCGCCGCCGCCGCCGGCGGCGACTCGACCACGAGCCGTCCCCAGGCGCCCAGCGACTCGCGCAGGAAGGACCCCTCGACGGGATAGAAGGGCTGGGCCGCGGCGTCGGCGGCGCCGCGCAGCCGGTTGAGGGTCCACTGCCAGACGGGCTGGGCGGTCAGCCACAGCGACGCCCCCGCCAGCACGTGGGGCGTCCGGTTGTGGCGCAGGCTGAGGAGGAGGCTGCCCAGGCCCAGGACGAGGCCGGTGTTGTACTGCAGGCAGGCCACGGCCATGAGCGCGCCCAGGCCGAGATGGACGCGCAGGGGGCGCGCGCGACGCCACACCTCGCTCTCCAAGAGGGCCAGGACCCCGAGCCAATAGAACGTGAACGACATGAGGTGGGCGCCGTAGTCGGCGGCGTGCGCCAGCATCCCCATCCCGCCCGTGGCCAGCACGACGGCCAGGGCGGGCGCCGGGGTGCCCGGCGCCAGCCGCCAGGCGAAGCGCGCGGCCACCAGCGCCGCCGCCGCCCACGACAGCCAGACGGTGAGGGCCAGGGCGGTGGCGGGAGAGGCGAGGGGGAAGAGGACGGAAGCGGCGAAGGGGTAGACGCTGCGCACGGCCCGCCAGTCCAGCGGCGCGGACACGCCACGGAAGAGCATGAGCAGGTCGAAGCTGCAGACGTTCTCCTTGTGCAGGGGCGCGCCGCCCAGCAGCACGGTGTAGCCGAGGAGCGAGTTGACGCGATGGGAGCGCTCCACGGGGCTGGTCATCAGGATCCAGGCGGCGCCCTCGCCGTCCGTCAGGGTCACGGCCGCGGAGAATGCGAGGAACAGCGCTCCGGCGCAGGCCAGAGACCGGTGCGCGCGGAGGGCGGCCCGGATGCGGCGGGGCCGGTCGCGCGGCGCCGGGCCGTCGCGCGCCCGTCCGTCGTGGAGCGTGGCGGCATCGCCCTGCGGCACCGGGGGGACTCTCCGTCCATCGGCCGGCCGCGGTCAAGCGCGCGGCCTGACGCGGCGACTTGCGGGGGACGGGCTAGTCGTGCCGGAGGCGGTAGTCGCGCCCGGTGGCCCGCGCCGCGCGCTCGAGCAGGCCGGCGCTGACCGCCTCCGCTTCCGCCACCAGCGCGGGCACGTCCACGCCGCGCAGGGCGCCGCCCTCCACCACCAGGCGCCCGTTCACCATGACGGTGTCCACCGGCTCGGGCCAGGGGGAGAAGACGAGCGCGGCCAGGGGGTCGCTGCCGGCTCCCGCGTAGGAGAGGCGCCGCATGTCCACCAGGATCAGGTCGGCGGCCTTGCCCGGCTCCAGGCTCCCCACGTCGTCGCGTCCCAGGCAGCGCGCCCCGCCCCGCGTGGCCATGCGCAGCGCCTCCTCCGCGGTGATCCACCGCTCGGGGGGCGTGCCCACCCGATGGGCGAGGAGGGCCTGCCGTACCTCGGCCAGCATGTTGGAGGCGTCGTTGCTGGCCGACCCGTCCACGCCCAGGCCCACCGGCGCCCCCGCCTCCAGCAGGGCGCGCACGGGGGCCACCCCCGAGCCGAGGCGGAAGTTGGAGCTGGGGCAGTGGGCGACCCCGGTGCCCGTCTCCCCGAAGAGGCCGACCTCGTCGGCGCTGAGGTGGACGCAGTGGGCGAGCCAGACGTCGCCGCCCAGCCAGCCCAGGCGTCGCAGGTACTCCACCGGCCTCACCCCGTAGTGCTCCAGGCAGTACTGCTCCTCGTCCAGCGTCTCCGCCAGGTGGGTGTGCAGACGGACGCCGTGCTCCCGCGCCAGCTCCGCGGTGCGGCGCATCAGCCCGTCCGTCACCGAGAACGGCGAGCAGGGGGCGAGGCCGATGCGGACCATGGCGCGCGGCCGCGGGTCGTGGTACTCGCGGATCAGGCGGCGCGAGTCGGCCAGGATCGTCTCCTCGTCCTGCACCGTGTCGTCCGGGGGCAGGCCGCCCGCGCTCTGGCCGCGGCTCATGGAGCCGCGGGTGGGCTGGAAGCGGATGCCCAGCCCGCGCGCGGCCTCGACCTCCACGTCGATCAGACGCTCCTGCCCGCGCGGGAACAGGTAGAGGTGGTCGGTGGTGGTCGTGCACCCGGTGAGGAGGAGCTCCCCCAGGCCCACCCGCGCCGCCACCGCCACCGCGCGCTCGTCCATGCCCCGCCAGACCTCGTACAGCTCCTCCAGCCAGCGGAAGAGGGGGGCCTCCTGCACGCGGGGGACGTTGCGCGTGAGGACCTGGGGCAGGTGGTGGTGGGTGTTCACGAGGCCGGGGAGGACGGCCTTGCCGCGCGCGTCGATGCGGCGGTCGGCGGTGGCCGGCAGGGGCTCGCCGGAGCCGCCCACGGCCTCGATCACCTCGTCGTTCACCAGCACCCAGCCGCCGGGCAGGCGGCGGCGCAGGTCGTCCATGGGCAGGACGATTCGGGCGTCGTGGATCAAGGTGCGCATGTTGCGGGACGAGGGCAGACCTATCATAAGTGCATGACTTCGGCGTCCCCGCGCGTCGGCCTCTACGACGATCCGCTGTTCCGCGCGCACGACGCGGGCCCCGGCCACCCGGAGCGTCCCGAGCGCCTCGACGCGCTGCGCCGCGGCCTGCGCGCCTCCGGCCTGGAGGACGCCCTCGTCGCCTGCCCGCCCCGCGCCGCCGCGCACGACGAGCTGCTGCGCGTGCACACCGAGCCCCACGTGGCGGCCGTCCGCGCCACCCGGGGGCGCACGGTGCGCTTCGATCCCGACACCCAGGCCGGACCACGCTCCTACGAGGCGGCCCTCCTCGCCGCGGGGTCGGTGGCGGACGCGGTGGAGCGGGTCCTGGACGGCCGCCTGGACCGCGCGTTCTGCTCGGTGCGCCCGCCCGGCCACCACGCGGAGGCGGCGCGCGCCATGGGCTTCTGCCTGTTCAACAACGTCGCGCTGGGCGCGGCCCACGCGCTGGCGCGCGGCACGCGGCGGGTGGCCGTGATCGACTTCGACGTCCACCACGGCAACGGCACGCAGGAGGCCTTCTACGACGATCCGCGCGTCCTCTACGTCTCCAGCCACGCCCACCCGTTCTATCCGGGCACGGGGTACGCGTCGGAGGTGGGCCGCGGCGAGGGCCGCGGCTTCACGGTGAACCTGCCCCTGCCCTTCGGCTGCGGCGACGGCGAGTATGCGCGCGTCTACCGCGAGGTGGTGGTCCCCGTGGTGGCCGCCTACGGTCCCGAGCTGCTGCTGGTCTCGGTGGGGTTCGACCCGCATCGGGACGATCCCCTGGCTCCCATGCGCGTCACGGCGCGCGGCTTCGCGGAGCTGGCCGCGGCCTGCCTGGACGCGGCGCGCGGCCGTCCGGCGGTGTTCGTGCTGGAAGGCGGCTACGACCTCGCGGGCATCGCCGACTCGGCGGCGAAAGTGGTGGGGGTGCTGTGCGGGGGCGCCGCGGACCCCGTGGCCCGGCCCCGGGGTGGACCCATCGATGCCGTCCTCGAGTCCTTCCGCCGGGAGCTGCAGCCCTACTGGCCCGCCCTGTGAGCGCGCTCCTCGACGGCCGGACCGCGCTCGTCACGGGTGCCAGCAGCGGCATCGGCCGGGAGACGGCGCGCGCGCTCTGCCGACTGGGCGCCACCGTGGTCATGGCCGTGCGCGACGCGGGGCGGGGCGAGGAGGCGCGCGCCGACGTCGAGCGCACGACGGGGAGCCGGCACCTCGAGGTCGCGCTCTGCGACTTCTCGAGCCCGTCCCGGGTCCGCTCCTTCGCCGCCGCCTTCCGGGAGCGCCACCCGGCCCTGCACGTCCTCGTCCTCAACGCCGGCATCTGGTCGGCGCGCCGCCGGCTGAGCGCGGAGGGGGTGGAGCTGACCTGGGCCACCAACGTGCTCGGGTACTTCCTCACCGCCGACCTGCTCCTGCCCGCCCTCCGCGCGGGCGCGCCCTCGCGCGTGGTGGTGGTGGCCTCGGAGCTGGCGCGCAACCTCGACCTCGACGACCCGCAGTTCGAGCGGCGGCCCTACGACGGCCTGGAGGCCTACGCGCAGAGCAAGCAGGCCAACCGCATGTGGACCTGGGCCCTGGCCCGCCGCCTGGAGGGGAGCGGCGTGACCGCGAACGCGATGCACCCGGGGGGCGTGGACACCGGCATCTTCCGCAAGGGGGGCAGCGTCAAGGGCGCCCTGGCCGGCCTCTCCATGAAGATCGTGGGGAAGTCGCCGGCGGAGGGCGCGGACACCGTGGTCTGGCTGGCCTCCGCCCCCGAGCTCGAGGGCGTGAGCGGGCGCTACTGGATCGACCGGCAGGAGCACCCGTGCCGCTTCCACCACCAGGCCGAGGAGGAGCGCCTCTTCGAGCTGTGCCAGCGCATGACGCGCTGACGTCCTGGTGTCGTCGAGGGCGCGGATGGTGTCGCGGTCGAGGACGCTCAGCGGCGGCCGGCTCAGCGTTGATCCAGCGCGCGCAGGCCTCGTCGTGGACGCGCAGGGGCGGCCCGCTCCCGCCGCCGGCGCCCCTATCGTCCCTCGAAGGCGGGGGTGCGCCGGGCCAGGTGGGCGGCCAGTCCCTCGCGCGCGTCACGGGACTCGAAGAGCTGCTGCTGCAGCTCGCGCTCCAGGGACAGCCCCTCGGCGAGGGCCATCTCCGCGCCGCTCTGCACGGCGCGCTTGATGAGGCCGACCGCCTTGCTCGCCCGCGCGGGGGGCACGAAGGCCCGCACGCGCTCCCGCACCGCGGCCAGGAACGCCTCCGCGGAGTCGGCGGAGAGCACCTCGGTCACGAGGCCGAGGGCGTGGGCCTCCTCGAAGGGGAAGAGGCGGCCGGTGGCCATCAGCTCGAAGGCGCGCGCCTTGCCGACCAGCCGCGCCAGCCGCTGCGTGCCGCCGGTGCCCGGGAGCACGCCCAGGCCGACCTCCGGCAGCCCGACCTTGCCGGCGCCCTGCCGGCCGTAGCGCAGGTCGGCGGCCAGGGCCACCTCCAGGCCGCCGCCCACGCAGTGGCCGTTGAGGGCGGCCACCACGAGCTTGGGCGTGGCCTCCAGGCGGTTGAGGGTCTCGTTGGCGTGCAGGCAGAAGAAGTACTTGAAGCGCGGGGTCACCTCGTTGAGCATCCCGATGTCGGCGCCGGCGCAGAAGAACTTCTCGCCCGCGCCGCGCAGCACCAGCGCGTGCACTCCCTCGTCCATGCGCGCGTCCAGGACGGCGGCGTCGAGCTGCCGCATCATGTCGTAGGAGTACGTGTTGGCGGGCGGCGCATCCAGCGTGACCACGGCGATGCCGTCCTCGCCCTTTTCGTAGCGCACCAGCGTCTGGGTCATCGTTCTCGAGCCTCCGCGCGATCCTACCGCAGGGTCTGACAGAAACCCGGGGGCGCCTGTAACCGCTGCCCAGCCTGTACAACATGCAGGGAGCGCCCGCCCCGCCTTACAGGGGGACGGGCCACTCCTCCCCGAAAAAGCCCCGTTTTGGGAGCCGTTCCCCGCTGGTATGGGCCTTGCTCAGTCCCCTCGCGACCCGGAGGGAAGTCATGGAGCTCACGACAGCCAGAGCCGTCCGCACAAGGAGCCGCTCCACCACTCCTTCCCGCCGGGACGACCGCTGGGGTTGGGGAGGCGAGGCGGAGGCTCTCACCACGATCACCGTCCGGGACAACCCCGTGGCCGCGCGCGACCCCGAGCTGGGCCGCGCGCTGGAGGAGGTGCTGGAGGAGGCCCTGGCCGGCGCCGGGCTGGGCGCGGTGACCGTGCGTTTCCGCGTCTGCAGCGAGCCGTCCGAGGTGCTGGTCTTCCTCTGCAAGGTCGAGGGGACGCCCGTCGCCGATCCGGGCCCGGGCGGCGAGCAGTTCCGGTGGTGGTCGCCCCTGATGCGCACGCCCGCCGACCTGGCGGCGGCGCTGATGGAGTCGCTGGACCTCCGCCGCCAGCGTCGTTCGGGGGCCGCGCCCCGTCTCGCCTCGGCCTGAGCAGGGGCCCGGGTCAAGACCTCCGCGTCGCGGCCGCCTCGCGCCGCGACTCGCCCGTCCACTCGGGCACGAAGTCCTGCTCCAGGCCCAGGCGCTCCAGCACGCGCGCCACCGTCTGGTCCACGATCTCGTCCAGCGTGCGCGGCCGCTGGTAGAAGGCGGGCATGGGGGGAAGGATGACGGCGCCGCGCTGCGCCATCTCCAGCATCAGCTTGAGGTGCCCGGCGTGGAGGGGCGTCTCGCGCGCCACCAGGACCAGCGGGCGGCCCTCCTTGAGGGTCACGTCGCCCGCGCGCGCGATCAGCGTGTCCGTGTGGCACGTGGCCAGGGCGGACACCGTCTTGATGCTGCAGGGCGCCACCGCCATGCCCGCGGTGCGGAAGGAGCCGCTGGCCAGCGCGGAGCCGATGTCGCGGTTGTCGTGCACGACGTGGGCCAGGGCCTCCACGTCCTTGACCGTGTAGTCGGTCTCTTCCACCAGGGTGCGCTTGGCCGGCCCGCTCATGACCAGGTGCACCTCGACGCCCGCCTGCTCCCGCAGCCGCTGGAGCAGGCGCACGCCGTAGACGGCGCCCGTCGAGCCGGAGATGCCGACCACCAGGCGGCGCATCCACAGCACTCTCGGCCGTCCCCGTCGGGCTGTCAACTGCGGATGGGGGCCCTCTAGGACACGGCGCCGGCCAGCACCATCGGGCCCGTGGGCGCGGGCACCCCTGCCTCAGGCTCCAGGGTCACGGCGAAGGTCCTGGCCTGCGCGGTCTCCGGAACGTCCGGCAGCGGGAAGAGCGCGCGCCCGTCCGCGTCGGGACGGAACAGGCCCGCGGCGCGCGGGGCCCCCGCGGCGATGACCCAGACCTCGTAGGCCTTGCCGGGGGGAGCGGGAGGCAGCCCGTCGGCCATGAGCACGGCCCGGCGGCTGCGCGGGTTCCACAGCACGCGGCCGGTGGGCTCCGCGCCCTGCGGCGCGGCGGCGAGGAGGGTCAGGCGGGTCTCGCGATGCGTGAGCAGCGCGATCAGCGACTCCCTCTCCGCGAGCCGCGCGCGCACGGTGGCCGCTCCCGCCTCCGCGCGCGCGGCCTCGCCGCGGGCGTCCTCCAGCGCGCGCCGGGCCTCGTTGCGGTCGAGGTGCGTGGTGAAGGCCAGGACGGCCAGGCCCGCGGCCAGGGTGGCGGGTACCCAGGCCCAGCTCCTCCTGTCGCCGCCCACGCCGGCGGCGGCCAGCGTGCGCCGCTTGAGGCCGGCGGGGGGCGCCACGGGCGCCGCGGCCGTGCCCAGCCGCGCGGCCACCGCCTCGTGCGCGGCCAGCTCGCTCCGGCACTCGGCGCATCCCGGCGCGTGGGCGCGGAACTCGCGCAGCTCGTCCCCGTCGAGGGCCTCGAGGGCGGCCAGGGGGGCCAGCTCCAGGAAGCGGTCGGTCATGGCGCCACCGGCCGCAGCGTCTCGCGCAGCCGCATCATGGCCGTGCGGATGCGCGTCTTGACCGTGCCCAGCGGCTCGCCCAGCTTGAGGGCGATCTCGGACTGGGTGAGGCCCTCGTAGTAGGCCAGCTCCAGCGCGCGCCGCTGCTCGACGGGGAGCCCCTGCAGGGCGGTGCGCACGGCCACGCCCTCCTCGGTGGCGGGCCGCACCCCCGCGCCCGCGGGCTCCTCGCCCACGTCCTCGCGGCGGGCGGCCCGGCGGCGCAGCCGGTCGAGGGCGCGCGTCCGCGCCATGGTGACCACCCAGGCCTCCGGGCTGCCGCGCCGGGCGTCGTAGCGGCCGGCCTGCCGCCAGGCCTGCACGAAGACCTCCTGCACGACGTCCTCGGCCTCGGCGCGGTCGCGCACGATGCGGAGGGCGATGCCGTGGACCAGCGGGGCGAGCCGGTCGTAGAGGTCGCCGAGGGCGGACGCCTCATCGGCGGCCATGCGCTGCAGGATGTCGCGGGTGGTCGTCTGGGCCATTCCTTGGGGGACGGGCGATCATAGTGCACGGCCTCCGCGCCCGCAGCGAGGCACCCCTGATGCCCCTACGCTCCGGGCCCCCGGAGCGGATGTCCCGCGCCTAGAACTGGGGAGGCTGGGTGGGGTTGGGCTGGGGGGCCGGGTTCGGCGACGGGATCTGGTTGGGGTCCGGCCCGGGGATGACGGGGTCGGGCGAACGGTCCGGGCCGGGCTTCGGGTCCGGGCGGGGCGGCGGCGACGGCTGCGGCGCGCTCTCGATGGTCGGCATGCGGCCTCCTTCCTCCTTTCCACCTTAGCAGCCCCCGCGCGGCGGTCGCCCGCGCGCCTCCTTTTTCGGACCTGTGGGAGATGGCCGCTTAGAATGCGGCCATGATGGACGACGGCTTCCAGGCGTTTCTTTCGGCGGAGCTGCAGCAGATCCGCGACCAGGGACTCTGGGGCGTCTTCCGTAGCGGAGGCCTCTCCCCTGCGCACCACGCGGGGATCCACTCCCTGCGTGGTGCCTTGACGACGACGGGGCCGGAGCGAGGACGCCCATGAACGACCCAGGCTTTCAGCAGTGGCTGGGCGCGGAGCTGCAGCAGATCCGCGACCAGGGACTCTGGAAAGAGGAGTGGCCGATCCTGGGCCACCAGGGTCCGGAGATCCGCGTGGAAGGGCGGGCACGGCCCGTCCTGAACTTCTGCGCCAACAACTACCTCGGCCTCAGCGGCCATCCCGAGCTGCGGGCCGCCGCCCACCGCGCGCTGGACGAGTGGGGCTACGGCATGTCGTCGGTGCGCTTCATCTGCGGCACCCAGGCCCTGCACCTGGAGCTGGAGAGGCGGGTGGCCGACTTCCTCGGCTTCGCCGACGCGATCCTCTTCGCGGCCTGCTTCGACGCCAACGGCGGCGTCTTCGAGCCGCTGCTCGGGGCCGACGACGCCATCGTCACCGACAAGCTGAACCACGCCTCCATCATCGACGGCGTGCGCCTGTGCAAGGCGCGCCGCCTGCTCTACCAGCACGCGGACGTCGCCGACCTGGACGCGAAGCTGGCGGAGGCGGCGGACGCGCGCGTGCGCATGGTGGTGACCGACGGCGTCTTCTCCATGGACGGCGACGTGGCGCCCCTGCGCGAGATCTGCGAGGTGGCGGAGCGGCGCCGGGCCCTGGTCCTGGTGGACGACTCGCACGCCACCGGCTTCATGGGCCGCACCGGGCGCGGGACGCACGAGCACTGCGGCGTGATGGGCCGGGTGGACCTCGTCACCACCACTTTCGGCAAGGCCCTGGGCGGGGCCATGGGCGGCTGCATCGCGGGGAGCCGCGACGCCATCGCCCTGCTGCGCCAGCGCAGCCGGCCCTACCTCTTCTCGAACTCGCTGGCCCCGGTGGTGGCCGGCGCCACCCTGCGCGCCCTCGAGCTGCTGTCGGGCTCCACCGAGCTGCGCGACCGGCTGGAGGCGAACACGAAGCTGTTCCGCGAGCGGATGACCGCGGCCGGCTTCGAGATCAGGCCCGGCGTGCACCCTATCGTGCCCATCATGTTCTCGCGCTTCGCGCCCGAAGACGCGCCGCTGGCCCAGCGCTTCGCGCGCGCCCTGCTCGACGAGGGCGTCTACGTCAAGGGCTTCTTCTTCCCCGTGGTGCCGCGCGGACTGAGCCGGATCCGCGTCCAGCTCTCCGCCGCCCACACCGACGACCACATCGAGCGCGCGGTGGCGGCCTTCACCCGCGTGGGGAAGGCCCTGAACGTGCTGGCCGCGTAGGGAGGCCAGCCCAGGGAGGAGGGCGGGTCAGACCCGGGTCTTCTCCCAGTAAGGCTGGTAGTAGTGCTCGGGACCGGGGGTGCGGGCGGGCCGCGTGGGACGGCGGAAGAGGCCCTCCACCCGCCCGCGCATCTGCTCGGGGTGCTCCAGCGCGTCGAAGAGCGCCCCCACCGCGAACAGGGTCACGAGCCCGCCCGCCACCACCACCAGGGGCACCAGCACGATGAACGCGAACTGCACCAGGGCCGTCACTGGATCCTCATCCTCCCCGCGAAGCCTTCCTCGTAGGAATGGAAGTACTGCAGCTCGTCCTCGGGATAGCGCCAGCAGTAGTAGCCGGAGCCGTTGTCGAAGTCGACCAGCCAGAGGCCCTTCACCTCGACGCCGAGGGCGAGGAGCGCGCGCACCCATCCGTCCACCACCGCGTCCACCTCCTCGCGCCCGCTCTCCACGCCGCCGATGGCCTCCACCTGCCGGAAGGCGCTCTGGGTGACCCGGCGCACCTCGGGAAGGAGGCGGCGCGCCTCCTCGAAGGAGAACACCTTCCCTTCCTTGGGCGCGCTGCTCTCGGGCATCGGGCTTCGGCCCATTATAGGTGCATTCCCCGCGCATTCCGGGCTAGAATCCCGACCATCATCCACTTCCAAAGAGCATGAACCACGGTCCGCGGACCGCGTCCTTCACGGTGCTGGCCGGTCCGCTGAAGGGCACGCGCATCGCCCTCGAAGACGCCGTGGACGAGGTGTACGTCGGCTCCGACGCCGACTGCGCCGTCAGCCTCGACCTGCCCCAGGTCAGCCCGCTGCACGCCCGCGTCTTCGTGGACCTCGAGACGGCCACCGTCTACGACACGCACAGCCCCTACGGCGTCTACGTCAACGACGAGCGCGTGGTGAAGGAGGCGCCGCTCAACGACGGCGACATCCTCTGGCTCGGGGACCCCACCGAGGCCGGCAGCGTGATGCTGCTCTTCCAGCACCGTGGGGACGAGGAGGCGCCGGCCCTTCCGCCGCCGCCTCCCGCCGCGGCCGAGCCGGCGGCCCCCGCCGTGCGGGCCGCGCCGGAGCCCCTGCCCGCGCCGCCGCCGGCGCCGCCGAGCCCGGCCGCCCCGGAGCCGATGGCGGCGCCGGGCCCCGAGGAGCCCGCGCTGTTCGTTCCCGACGAGCCGCTCCCGGCCGCGGTGGCCGAGGTCTCCGCGCCGGCGGTGGACGCGCCGATCGGGTTCGAGGTCATGGAGGGGGAGGAGCCCGTGGTGCCGGCGGCGCCGGCCGTGCCCGCCCCTCCGCCCGCGCCGCCGCCCGCTCCCTCCTCCGCCGGCTTCGACGACGGCTTCTTCGTGGACGAGGGCTCCGTGGAGACGCCGCCCGACGAAGCGTACTTCGAGTCCCCGGTGGAGGCCCCGGCTCCCGCCGCGCCGGCCGCCGAAGGATGGTCCTTCGTCGAGGAGGAGCCGATCATCATCGCGCCGCCCGAGGACGACGTCTTCTTCGTCGAGGAGGACGCCGCTCCACCCGCGTATCCTCCGGCCGCCCCCGCCCCCGCCCCCGCCCCGGCCCCGCGTGCCCCGGCGCCCGTCCCCGCGATGGCGATGCCGCCCGCGCCGCCGCCCGCCGAGATGCCACGCGTGCGCGAGGCCGCGGCTCCGCGTCGCCCCGCCGCCCCCCCGGCCAAGGCGGCGGCCCCGCCCGTGGCGAAGTACGCCGCCATGGGCCTGGGCGCGCTGGTGGTCCTCGCCGCGGTGGCCTTCGCCGTGATGCGCTTCACCGGCGGGCCGAAGGTGACCGCGGCCAACCCCCAGCGCCTGCACGCCGGGGAGCGCCTGACGCTGGAAGGCTCCGGCTTCGCGGCGACGCCCGCGGGCAACGAGGTGGCCTTCGCCGGCCAGCACCGGGCCCGCGTGCTCGAGGCCTCCGCCGCCCGCCTCGTGGTCGAGGTGCCCGAGGTGCCCCTGACCGACGCCCGCAACACCGCGGTTCCGGTGACGGTGGTGGTGGGCGGGCGCAGCTCCGCCGCCGTGTCCGTCAGCCTCTACGATGCGCCCCGCCTGCACGGCATCTCGCCCAGCGTGGCCATGCCGGGGGAGGACGTGGCCCTGGCCGGCAGCGGCTGGGGAGCGGGGCCGAAGGTGGAGTTCGGAGGGCAGCCCGCGCAGGTGCTCGAGGTCTCGGCCGCGACCCTGCGCGTCCGCGTGCCCGAGATCGCGGGCGGGCCGGGGACCAGCGCCCCCGTGATCGTGGTGACGGCGGCGGGCGAGCGCTCGACGGCCGCGCCCTTCCTGCTCGGCCGCCTGCCCATGCTGCTCGGCGCGGAGCCGGGCAATCCCGCCCCGGGCGACGTGGTCACGGTGTCGGGCCGGGGCTTCCACTTCCGGGCCGCCGCCAACCAGGTGCGCGTGGGCGAGCACCCGGCCCTGGTGGTGGCCGCCACCGATTCCGAGCTGAAGTTCGTGGTGCCGTTCGCGGACACCGCGGGGGAGACGCCGTTCACCGTGCGCGTGCCGAACTCCGAGAACGTGGCCCAGGCCGTGCTGACCCTGCCTCCCCTCCCGGAGACGGCCGAGCTGCGCTACGTGGCGGTGCCCATGAGCGACGCCGCCGGCCACGAGCACGCCGCCCTCGCCACGCCCCTGGGGCCCGCCTTCGTGCTCACCGCC
>DATBIO010000297.1:0-17803 GCA_036556965.1 Vicinamibacteria bacterium | reverse complement strand
GGGTGGCCACCTCGGCCAGGGACTGCAGCACGTCGAGCCAGGAGGCGGCCTCCGAGGTCTGGCGCACCGCGCGCGCCGCCGCCGCCACGCGCCCGCGCAGGGCCTCGAAGAGGGCGGCCTCGCGCGCGAGGAGCAGCTCGTCCGCGCGGAGCACGCGGTCCTCGTGCTCCTTCAGCTCCGGCGTGATGAAGCGCTCGCCCCCCGCCACCGTCTGCTTGCGCACGTAGTCGGCGGGGGCGAGGTGGAGGTTCGGCTTGCTGACCTCGATGTAGTAGCCGAAGACGCGGTTGAAGCGCACCTTGAGCGAGGCGATCCCGGTGCGCGCCCGCTCGCGCTCCTCGATGGCGGCGATGGTGGTGCGCCCCCCGCTGGCCGTCTCCCGCAGCGCGTCCAGCTCCGCGTCCACGCCGTCGCGGATCACCCCGCCGTCGCGCAGCGCGGGAGGCGGCTCGTCCACCAGCGTGGCCTCCACGTCCTCGGCCAGGAAGAGAGGGGGCGCGAGCTCCTTGGCCTGGCGCCGCAAGAGGGGGGCCTGCACGGCGGCCAGCGCCTCCTCCGCCGCGGGCAGCGCGCGCAGGGACCGCGCCAGGGCCCCCAGGTCGCGCGGCGACGCGGTGCCGAGGGTGACCCTGCCCATGATGCGGTCGAGGTCCTGCACGGTGGCCAGGGCGTCGCGGAGGGCGCCCCGCTCGCGCGTGCGGAAGGCCAGCTCCTCCACGGCGTCGAGCCGGTCGCGGATGGGCTCGATCTCGCGCAGGGGGCGCAGGATCGCCTCGCGCAGGCGCCGCGCCCCCATGGCGGTGGCCGTCTCGTCGAGCACTTCGAGGAGGGTGGCCCGGCGGGAGCCGTCGGCCAGGCTCTCCACCAGCTCGAGGTTGCGCCGGGTCACGCCGTCGATGGCCACGGCGTCGCCGTGGTGGCGCGTCCGCAGGTCCACGACGTGGCCGAGGTCCCGCTTCTGCGCATCGCGCAGGTGGCGCAGGACGGCGCCCGCCGCCGAGAGCGCGCCGCTCAGGCTCTCGCAGCCGAAGGCCTCCAGGCTGAGCACGCCGAAGTGGGCGAGCAGCTCGCGCCGCGCCGCCGCGGCGTCGAAGAGGCGCTCCTCCAGCTCGCTGCGGGGGATGGCCGCCTCGGGCTGCCCGGCGTCCAGGAGCCAGGCGGGCAGGGCGGCGCCCCGGGGCACCAGCAGCTCGCGCGCGGGCTGCGCGCCCATCTCGTCGCGCAGGCGCTCCCAGGGGTCCTCCGCCCACTCCGCGACCTCGAAGGTGCCGGTGGTGGGCTCGAGCCAGGCCGCGCCCACGGCGCCGGCGCGCGGGCAGAGGGCGAGCACGAAGCTCGACTCGGCCGCGGGCAGGGCCGCGCTGTCGAGGGGGGCGCCGGGGCTGACCACGCGCACCACCTCGCGCCGGACCACCCCCTTGGCCAGGCGCGGGTCCTCCATCTGCTCGCAGAGCGCCACCCGGAAGCCCTGATCGGTCAGACGCGCGACGTAGGCGCCCACCGCGTGGTGGGGCACTCCACACATGGGGATGGGAGAGCCGTCCTTCTCCTTGGCCCGCGAGGTGAGGGCGATGTCGAGGACCCGCGCCGCCACCACCGCGTCCTCGTGGAAGAGCTCGTAGAAGTCGCCCATGCGGAAGAGGAGGAGGGCGTCCGGGTGCTCCGCCTTCATCCGGTGGTACTGCTGCATGGCGGGGGTCTGGGAGGAGGCGGCCACGGCCATGGGAGTCGGTGAGTATAAGCTCTCCGGCAGCGCCGGCATGTCCGTTCCCCCGAGGAGAAGGAAGGCGTCGTGAAGGTGCTGGCCATCGACACGAGCACGCCGCGCGAGAGCGTGGCCCTGGTGGACGGGGGCACCATCCGTGGCGAGGTGCGGCTGCTGGCGGAGGACGCGCACTCCCGGCGCCTGCTCCCCGCGGTGGCCGCCCTCCTGGAAGGGCTCTCGCTGCGGCCCGCCGACGTGGAGGGCTTCGCCGCCGCGGTGGGCCCCGGCTCGTTCACCGGCCTCCGGGTGGGCGTGAGCACCATCCAGGGCCTGGCCCTGGCCGCGGGCCGCCCGTGCTACGGCGTGTGCACGCTCGACGCGCTGGCCGCGCGAATTCGCGGCGCCGCCGAGCGCCTGGTGGCGGTGATGGACGCCTACCGCGACGAGGTGTTCGCGGCCGTCTACGACCGCGAGGGGAACCGCCTGGGCGATCCGCTGCGGAGGCGCCCCGAGCGGCTCGTCCACGAGCTGCCGGAAGGGGCGGCCTTCATCGGCGACGGCGCGTCGCGGTACCGCGCCCTCATCCTGGAGGCGCGGCCCCGGGCCGTCTTCCCCGAGCGCTCCTTGTTCCTGGCCGGCACGGTGGGCCTGCTCGCCGAGCCGCGCCTGCGGGAAGGGTCCGGCGTCCCGCCGGCGGCCCTGCGCCCGCTGTACCTCCGGGAGGCCGACATCCGGCCGCCCCGCGCGTGAGCGCCCCCCGCCTCGAGGCGCTGTTCCTGGCCGCGGCGGACGTGGAGGACGCCGGCTCCCTGGCTGACCTCGAGCAGGCCTGCCAGAGCCACCCCTGGAGCCGTGCGCAGTTCGCGGCCACCCTGTGCCATCCGGCGCATGCAGGGGTGCTGGTGCTGCGCGGCCCGGGCGGGCTGGCGGGCCACTGCGTGGTCGGATGGGGCGGAGGCGAGGCGGAGGTCCAGAACCTCGCCGTGCACCCCCGTGCGCGGCGGCGGGGCCTCGGCCGGCTCCTTCTCCGCCACGCGCTGCGCCTGGCCGCGCGCCAGGGCGGGCGGGAGGCCTTCCTCGAGGTGCGGGCCGGAAACCGTGCCGCGCGGCGCCTTTACGAGGAATGCGGCTTCCGGGAGGTGGGTCTTCGCCGCGGCTACTACCAGGACCCGCCGGAGGACGCCACCGTCATGCGCAGCGGCCTGCACGATGTCGCGGAGGAGTATTGAAATCGCCCTACCCCGGTGATAACTTTCCCGTAGTGGGAGGCTCGTTCGCACCTCTCTCTCAGCACGCACAAAGCACGAGGCGCCGGCGAGTCTTCGCCAACGAGTGATGCGGTTTCCTTCCTTCACCGTCACGCGATCAGGAGGTGCCGATGTCCCAGGAGCGCTCTTCCCTGCTCATCCATAACGACGAGTACCGCAAGCTCGACCAGGAGCACCACGAGTACGAGAGACGCCTCTCCACGCTGACGGAGAAGGCGGTGCTCAGTGACGAGGAGCAGGTGGAGGAGACGACGCTCAAGAAGAAGAAGCTTCAGGTGAAGGACCGCATGGAGGCCATCGCCCGTCAGGTGCGAAGCTCCGCTCACCCCTGAAGCCCCGCCGGGGCGCGGCCCTGGCGGTGTCCGACCCTGGCCGCGGAAGGCCGGCAGCGGCCTTCCGCCCGTCCCTCCCGCGCGCGCCCTCGCGGCGCCCGCGCACGAGAGCCCATGTCCATCGCCCGTGAAGGCTGGCCCATCGTGCTCCCCGTCCTGGCCGTGGGGCTCGCGCTCCTCGGCTTCCGCTTCTGGTGGGCGGGCGGAGTCGTGCTGGCCCTGGGCGCCTTCTGCCTGTACTTCTTCCGCGACCCCGAGCGCGCCGTCCCCGCCGACCCCCGCATGGTGGTCTCGCCCGCGGACGGCAAGGTGGTGGTGGCGGGCCCCGCCCCCGAGGGCAACCCCCTCGGCCCCGGCGCGCAGCAGGTCTCCATCTTCCTCTCCGTCTTCGACGTGCATGTGAACCGCGCGCCGGTGGCTGGCCGCGTCGCCGACGTGCAGTACCACAAGGGCGAGTTCCTCCCCGCCTTCGACGAGAAGGCGTCTCTGCGCAACGAGCAGAACACGGTGACCATCGGGGAGGGGAGCGCGCGCGTGGTCTTCAAGCAGATCGCGGGGCTCATCGCGCGGCGCATCGTCTTCCGGAAGCACGTGGGGGAGACGGTCCAGGCGGGAGAGCGCGTGGGCATGATCCGCTTCGGCAGCCGCGTGGACGTCTTCCTTCCCCGCGAAGCGCGGCTCGGGGTCTCCGTGGGGGACCGCGTGCGCGC
Organism: Vicinamibacteria bacterium; assembly: GCA_036556965.1. Lineage (GTDB taxonomy): Bacteria > Acidobacteriota > Vicinamibacteria > Fen-336 > Fen-336 > DATBIO01. The sequence continues at coordinate 13,788 of DATBIO010000297.1, read as the reverse complement.
GGGGGAATCGCCGCTGGGCGAGCGTCCCGCGCCGTGAGCGAGCCGCGCCGGCGGCCGGGGCGCTTCCGCCGCGGAGCGTCCATCCTCCCCAGCCTCTTCACGGTGGCCAACCTCTTCTTCGGCTTCTGGGCGGTGATCAAGACCGTGCACGGGCAGTTCGGGGAGGCGGCGCCGTTCATCGGCCTGGCCATCGTGCTCGACCTCCTCGACGGCCAGATCGCGCGCCTCACGGGCACGTCCAGCGAGTTCGGCGGCGAGCTGGACAGCCTGGCCGACGCGATCTCCTTCGGCGTGGCGCCCGCCCTGCTCGCCTACTCCTGGGGCCTCGCGGTGGCGGGGCGGCCGGGGTGGCTGGCCGCCTTCCTCTTCGTCACCTGCGGGACGCTGCGCCTGGCGCGCTTCAACGTCCAGCGCCAGGCCGTGGACAGCCGCTATTTCGTGGGCCTGCCCATACCCGCCGCCGCCGCCTGCCTGGCCGCCTGGGTCAACTTCGCGCCCGCGGGCCTGGCGCGCCGCGAGGTCGCCTTCGGGGCGGCGGCGGTGACGGTGGCCCTCGGCCTGCTGATGGTCAGCACGTTCCGCTACCACTCCTTCAAGAAGGTCGACCTGCGCAGCCGCCGCAGCTACCGCGCGCTGGTGGTGATCGCGCTCCTCTTCCTGCTGGTGGCGCACGACCCGCCGCGGGTCCTCCTCGCCGCCGCCACCGCCTACGCCCTCTCCGGGCCCGTCCTCTACCTGTGGCGGCTGGCGCGCCGGCGGCGGGAGCCGGTGGGCGTCGGGCAGGCGCAGACCACCACCGGCGCGTGACCGCGCCCACCCATCCCGTGGTCGGGGTGGGCGCCGTCGTCGTCCACGAGGGCCGCGTGCTCCTCATCCGGCGCGGGAAGGAGCCGTTGCGCGGCCGGTGGGTGGTCCCCGGCGGCACCGTGGAGCTGGGGGAGACCCTCGAGCACGCGGTCGTGCGCGAGGTGGAGGAGGAGACGGGCCTGATGGTGAAGCCGGTGGAGGTCGCTCTGGTCTTCGACCGCATCCTGCGCCAGGGCGAGGCCGTCTCCTACCACTACGTCATCGTGGACTACTTCTGCGACTACTTGTCCGGGGAGGCGCGGCCGGGCTCCGACGCGCAGGAGGTGGCCTTCGCCGCGCCCGAGGAGCTCCCCACCTTCGACCTGCCCGCGCCCGCCCTCGAGCTGGTGCGGGACGGGTTCCGCCGCCGCGGGATCCGGGCCTGACGGCACCCCCGGGCTTGCATGCCTGGGCCGCGTGCGCTATCATTTCAAGCACTTCATCTCCCAAACGAGGCTAAGTTGGCCTCTTGGAGGGCGAAATGAGGGTGCTGGCACTCGTCGTCGGTCTCGCGCTCCTGGGTGCTGCGGGCGCGGAGGCCAGCTGGGGCGACAATCGGAAGCTGCCCAAGCCCATCGACTTCCCGGTCGTGCGCCCCAAGGTGCAGGAGCATCACAAGCCCGGGAAGAGGCGGCGCCATCCGTCGGGTCCACCGCCGCTCGCGCTGCTGGCGGCGCCGTCGTCCGAGCCTCTCCGCGCCTAGCGTCTCACGCGACGTTCGGGCGCGCGTGAACGGGTAGCCAGAGGCGCGCCCGCGTGCCGTGGCCGGGCGCGTCCTCCAGGGCGATCCCGCCGCCGTGGTCCTCGACGATCTTCTTGACCAGGGCCAGGCCGAGTCCGCTGCCGCTGGTCTTGGTGGAGAAGAAGGGCTCGAAGACGCGGGCCCGCATCTCCGGGCTGATCCCGGGCCCGGAGTCCGTGACCGCGAACTCCACCTGCCCGCCCTCCTCGCGCACCGTCACCTCGACGGTGCCCGCGTCCGCGACGGCCTGCAGCGCGTTCTCCACGAGGTTGAGGAGGGCGCGGTGGACCAGGCGGCGGTCGGCCAGCACCTGGGGCAGGCCCGGCGCGGCGCGCAGGGTCAGGGCCACTCCCGGCGGCAGTGCCGTCTGGTAGGGCCGCACCACCTCGGCCGCGAGCTCGGCGGGATCCTGGGGCTCGAGGACGGCCGCGGGCGGGCGGGCGAAGGACGAGAACTCGGTCACGATGCCGCGCAGGTTGCCCACCTGCTTGAGGATGGTCTGCGTGCAGGACTCCAGCGCGCGCTCGAAGTCCACGCCCGGGTCGCGGTAGACGCGGCGCAGGTGCTCGGCGGAGAGCTGGATGGGGGTCAGCGGGTTCTTCACCTCGTGGGCCACCTGGCGCGCCATCTCCGCCCAGGCCGCCAGGCGGTTGCTGCGCTCGAGGTCGCGGCGCTGCCGTTCGAGGTCCCCCGCCATCTGGTTGAAGGACTCGACGAGCTGGCGCAGCTCGTCGTGCGAGCGCGCCTCCACCCGCGCGTGCAGGTCCCCCTGGGCCACGCGGCGCGTGGCCCGCGTCAGCTCGGAGATGGGTCCGGAGATGCGCCGCGCCAGCGACTGGGCGAGGGCGGCGGCCAGGACGAGGAAGCCCACCGCGGCCAGCCGCACGGTGCGGTCGAGGTCCTCCACGGTGGCCACCACCTCCCGCTGGCGCAGGGCCAAGGGGAGCGAGAGGACGCCCGGCTCTCCCGTCTGCAGGCGGACGGGGACGGTGGCCACCTGGTAGGCGAAGTCCCCGATGCGCTCCGTGCGCAGGTAGGAGGGCTCGCCCTCCAGGATCACCTGGCGGAACACCACCCCCGAGACGCGCGGGGCGAGGAGCCCCGAGGCGTAGAGCTCGCGCTTGCTGGAGGCGCGCAGGCGTCCCCCCTCGAAGACGTCGAGGTCGTTGCGGATCACGCTGGAGAGCCAGACCAGGGCGGCGTCGGTGACCGGCCCCGCGCCCCCCTCCGCCCCTCGCTGGAAGAACGCGAGGTCCTCGACCGCCTTCTTGGCGATGGCCGCCCGCTCGCGGGCCTGCTCCTGGAACTCGCGCTCGAGGCGCTCGGTGAGGAAGTCCCGCACCACCGCCTGCAACACGAAGACGGGCAGGGCGGCCACCACGATGAAGGCCACGAAGACGCGGAGGGCGTAGCGCGTCTTGACCGCGCGCGCGACGGCGGGGAAGGAGAGGGAGGGCCGCGTCAGGACGGTGCGCGCCAGCAGCACGAGGAGGAGCGCGGCCAGCCCGGCCACGGTGAAGGCGACCGCGGCCTCCACCAGGTCGCCGGCGTAGCGCTCCCGCGTGAGCTCGGGGTAGGCGAGCGCGTTGAGCCGTCCGGGGCCGCGGAAGAGGTACGCGCGGTGGGGCTGGCCGTCGAAGGTGAGGCGGGTCCAGAGGCCGCCCGTGGCGGGCACCCGGGCCACGAGGGCGGGATCGAGGGCGGGCGGGCGCTCCACGGAGCTGAAGACGGCCGCGCGCGCGGGGTCGTAGACCACCAGGGCCAGGTCGCGCTCGCGGGCGGCGGCACGCGAGGCGGTGCGGAAGAGCACGGAGTAGGGGTCCCGCCCCCGCAGGAAGGGCAGGTTCCAGAAGTCGTCGGCCACGTACACGTGGGCGGCGCCGTGGACCTCCCCGTGGTAGGTGAGCCGGCGGCGCGCGTGGAGCACGGTGCGCTCCGCGCTGGCCAGGGTGACCCGCTCCGGCGAGACCTGCCATTCGTCCTCGGGGGGCAGGCCCTGGGGAGGGTCGGAGAGCGACGGCAGGTTCAGCGCGAAGCGGCTGATCACGGCCCCCGAGGGATCCTGCACCTCCACCGCCGAGGAGAAGCCGAACGCCGCCAGGTCGGTGGCCGACCACACCGCGAAGGCGAGCTCCTCGGCGCCGGGCAGGGCGCTCCCCGGCGGCGCCTCCTCCAGCACGCGCAGGGAGTCGATGCGCCGGCGCGTCTCCTGGAGCACGTAATCGCGCCATTGCGGCTGGCGCAGCACGACCGGGGCGTGGTCGCGCTCGATGCGCGCGCTCGTGGCCGCCGCGGCGAAGGAGACGAGCGTCGGGTAGAGCACCAGCCCCAAGGCGGCCAGGGCCCCCGGCAGCAGCGCCGCGTGGGCGCCCGCCGTCGCCCCCCGCAGCCACGGATGCCATCGCCCGCGCAGGCCGGCGGCGAGCGCCGCCCCCAGCACCAGGGCGAGCGCCGGGCCCAGGGGGAAGGCGGGCACGACGGCGCGGGCCGCCGCCCAGGAAGCGAGCGCCACCAGGGCCGCGGCGCCCAGGCGCAGCGCGGCGGGAACGGCGTGCGGCGGCAGGGGCCCGGCCGCGGCCAGGGCGGTGGCCAGGAGCGCGAAGGCGGCGCACAGGCAGCAGAGCAGCGCCGTCTGCATCACCAGGTGGGCGGCGCTGCGGGGCAGCAGCGGGATGACCTCGAGGTCGAGCGCGGTGTTGGCCAGGGTATCCGCGAAGAGCCCGAAGAGGAGGCCGAGCACGACGGGGATGGCGGCCACGGGGAGGAGGAGGACGAGACGCCCCCGCGGCCGCTCGAGGAAGGGGACGGCGGCGTGCCAGAGGGCCAGCGCGCCGACGGCCGCCCAGGCCGCGGTGAGGAGCAGGTCGAGCGGGCTCCGCAGCAGGGGCCCGAGGAGCGGCGACGCGTAGACCTCCGCCGACAGCACGCGGGAGCCGGGCCCCGGCCAGGGTGGGCCGAGCAGGGCCACCAGGCCGCGGACGGCGGTGGCGAAGAGGAGCACGTCCAGCGGACGGCGCCGTCCGGGCCACAGCGCGGCCACGGCGGCGGCGAGGAGGAGGGCGGACACCGCCCGGTGATAGGCCTGGGCGAGCTGCTTCTGCACCGCGGGCAGCGCGGGCGCGGTCACGCGCACCGCCGCCAGCAGGCCTCCGTCGGGAGCGCGCAGCACGCCCTCTCGCGCGACCAGCGCCGGGTCGAGGGGCGGGAAGCCCTCGACGCCGTCGGCGCGGGCATCCGCGTACCGGACCTCGACCCGCGGGTCGCCCGCGGCCACCCGGTCGTAGTCGCGCAGGTACTCGTTGCTGATGTTGCGGCGCACGGCGATGGGGAACGAGGCGATGGCGTGGCCGGCCAGGCCCGCCGGGCGGCCCACGGGAGCGTGGGCCACCAGGGTGGTGGTGACGTTGCCCTCCAGCACGAACACGTCCGGCTCCGCCGTGAGCAGCCCGCGCAGGGCGGCGGTGTTGCCCAGGCGGCCGATCCAGGCCACGGTCTGGAGCTGCGGCGTGTCCACGCCCACCGCGGGCCTCTCCTCGGTGCGCGGGCGCACGTCTTCCAGCGCGCGGAAGAGGCGGATCCGCGCCGCGCGATCGCCGGCCAGTGCGGGGGGGGCATCGGGCAGGGCGGCCACGCGCGCGGCGACGCCGGCCAGCAGGCCCACCAGGCGGTCGGCGCGCTGCTGGAGGTCGCGCAGGCTCTCCGCCACCCTCCGCTCCGAGTGCGCGCGCCAGCGGCGCTCCTCCAGGCGCAGGTGCACCTGCGCGGACACCGCGGCCAGGAGCGCCGCCGCGACGAGCCCGGCGGGGGCAAAGCGCGCCGTGCGCCAGGCGGCGGCCAGGGCGAAGACGGCGGCGGCGAGGAGGAAGGGGCGGCCCGCCCCGGCGGCGCCCAGGGCCACGAGCAAGGCGGCCAGGGGAAGCAGGGCCGTGGCGACCCGTCCGCCGAGCGCCGCCCGCGCGCTCACGGGTGGCGCGTGCCTATCGGCGCGAGGCGAGGAGCTCGTGGACGCGCCAGTCCCCGGCCTCCTCCCGGAGCGTCAGCGTGACGGCCTGGTCCACGAGGGCGCCGGTGGCGGTGTCGCGCCGGGTCCACCGTGCACGGGCGAATGCCGTCCCCGAGCCGGAGACGGTCACGTCCTCCCGGCTCACGCTGAAGGCGCGCGTCGGCTGCTCCGCCAGGAGCCGCCGCAGGAGCACTTCGAGCTGGCCGGGCCCGTAGGAGCAGGCGCCGCTGGTGAAGCCTTCGACCTCCAGGCGCACCTTGCCCTCGCGGGCCAGGCTCGCGCGGAGGGCGTCCGCATCGCCTCCGCGCAAGGCCCCCTCGATGCGCCGCAGCCGTGACCACAGGGAAGGCTCGACCTCCTCGGCCCCGGCCCACGGGGAGAGCGACAGGGCCAGGGCCAGGCAGCCCAGGCGCGCGAGCGCCCGACGGGCCCTGCGGCGATGGTAGACGGCGGGCTCCGACACGTCAACGACTCGTAGCACACCCGATGCCGGCCCATCGCATTGAGCCGTCTGCGGTTGTGCGGAGGGGGCCGCCTCCGCGGAAGGACGGCTGTCGCCTCCGGAGGGCGGCGCTATACTGCGCGGCCACCCATGAGCGACCACGAGCACCTGTTCTCGCGCGCCGCCCGCGGCATGCGCTTCTCCGCCATCCGGCGCATGAGCGCGCTGATCGAGCGGCCCGGCATCATCTCCTTCGCCCCCGGCCAGCCGAGCCCGGACACGTTCCCCGCCGCGGAGCTCCGTGCGCTGGCCGACGACGTCCTGGCCCGGCACAGCGCCACCGCCCTGCAGTACATCCTGACCCGCGGCCTGGGCGGGCTCATCGAGGCCGTGCGCGCCTACGCGGGGGCCAAGGGCGTGGCCGCGAGCACGGCGGAGACGCTGATCACCGACGGCAGCCAGCAGGGCCTGGACCTCCTGTCGCGCGTCCTCTTGGACCCCGGCGACGCCGTACTGGTTGAGCTGCCCTCATACATCGGCGCCCTCTCGGCCTTCCGGGCCTCGCAGGCGCACATGGTGGGCGTCCGCCTGACGGAGGAGGGACTGGACCTCGACGACCTGCGCCGGCGCCACCGCGAGCAGGCGGCGGCGGGCCGGCCGGTGAAGTTCCTCTACGTCACGCCCTCCTTCCAGAACCCCTCCGGCATCAGCCACTCCCGCGAGGCGCGGGCCGGGCTCATGGACGCCGCCCGCGAGCTGGACCTCCTCCTGCTCGAGGACGACCCCTACGGCGACCTGGCCTTCGCGGGAGAGCCGCTCCCGCCCCTCAAGGCGGCCGACGCCGACGGGCGCGTGCTGTACCTCTCGTCCTTCTCCAAGATCCTCGCCCCCGGCCTGCGCACCGCCTTCCTCATGGGGCCGGAGGACGTGCTGGCCAAGGTGGAGATCGCCAAGCAGTCCGCCAACCTGTGCGGGGGGGGACTCGACCAGAGGCTGGTGCTGGCCTGCCTGGAGAGCGGGCTGGTGGAGCGGCAGAAGGAGCGGATCCGGCCCTACTACCGCGAGAAGAGCGCGGCCATGCTCGACTCCCTGGCCGCGGAGATGCCGGCCGGCGTGCGCTGGACCCGGCCCCGGGGCGGCCTCTTCGTCTGGCTGACGCTGCCCGACGGGCTCGAGGCCGAGCGCGTGCTCGAGGCGGCGGTGGAGGAAGGCGTGGCCTTCGTGATCGGCCGTCCCTTCTTCGTGGACGAGAGCGGCGGCAACACCATGCGCCTCACCTTCGCCAAGGAGAGCCTGGAGGGCATCCGCGAGGGAGTGCGCCGCCTGGCCCGCGCCGTGCGGCGGCACGGCGCGCCCTAGAGCCGGTAGAGCATCCAGTAGACGACCACGCCCGTCACCGACACGTAGCCCCAGAGGGGCAGGGTGACGCGGGCCATGCGCCGGTGGCGGTCGAAGCGCGCGCGGAGGGCGGGGGCCACCGTCAGGGCCACCAGGGGCACGATGGCCGCCGCCAGCACGGTATGGCTGAGGAGGACGGCGAAGTAGACGGTGCGGATGGGGCCCGTGCCGCGGAAGCGCACCGACCCCACCTGCGCGTGGTAGGCGAGGTACGAGGCCAGGAAGGCCGTCGAGGTGGCGAGGGCGGCCAGCATGACGCGGCGGTGCGCGGAGATGCGGCGCCGACGGATGAGCACGTAGCCGATCAGCAGGAGGAGGGCGGTGGCCGCGTTCAGGGCGGCGTTGAGGTGGGGGAGGTCGCGGGCGGTCACTCCCGCAGCAGCCGTTCCGCGTCGCGGGAGAGGGCGCGCAGCGCCTGCTCGTCCCCGCTGTCGTAGTAGCCGCGGATGCGCGCCTGTCCGTCGAGGAGCACGAACTTCGCGCTGTGCAGGAAGGGGCCGTCGCCGGCGGGAGCCTCCGCCGGGTTCTCCTGGGCGGCCAGCATGAAGCCGTCCGTGGCCAGGCGGTAGACCGCTTCCTTCTCGCCGGTGGCCCAGAGCCAGTCGGGGCCCGCGCCCACGCCCTGCGCATGACGGGCCAGCACGGCGGGGGTGTCGTGCGCGGGGTCCACGGTGAGGGAGAGGAAGCGGACCTCGGCGGGCACCTCGCGGCGCAGGCGCCGCAGGCGCCCCGTCATGGAGGGGCAGGTCCCCCCGCAGCGCGTGAAGATGAAGTCCGCCACCCACACGCGGCCCCGCAGGGAGTCGCGGGTGAGGGACGAGCCCCCGCGCTCGACCAGCGAGAAGTCGGGCAGCGCGCCCAGCACGGGCACGGGCTCGCGCGGGCGGCTCCCGCGCGGGAGAGCGAGGAGGGCGGCCACGGCACCGAGGGCGGCCACTCCGGCCCAAAGCCAGGTCAGGCCGTGGCGGGCAGCGGGGGCGGGCGGAGCGGCGGCCGCGCTCACCGCCGCCGGCCGCGCAGGCGCGCGAGGGCCGCGCCCAGGGGCTGGCGGTAGAGGACGAGGCCCAGGCCGGCCGCCACGAGGTAGGGAGCGGCCAGCAGCACGAGGATGGCCCGGTTGAAGGCCGCGCCGACGGTGGCCGCCTCCGCGGAGCCGCTCAGCGCGCTCTTGCACATGGCGCACTGCGCCCGCGCCGGGACCGGCGCCAGCACCAGCGCCCCCAGCACCGCCGCGCGCAGGAGCCGTCCCTTCATCAGCGGATGGTGCGCTCCAGCACGTGCGCGCTCTCCTGGGCGATGAAGAGGTACAGGATGAGGGAGGTCAGGAGTATGCCGCCCGCCACCATGAAGGCCAGGCCGGGCTTCTCGAAGCGCAGGTGCATGAAGTTCCCGCCGATCATGACCGCCTTCACCATCATGAAGGAGAGGAGGAAGGCGACCAGGAACCAGCGGGGCAGGTGCAGGGCCTCCGCCATCAGCATGCCCACGGTGATGACGAGCAGGATGGCCCACGTGATCCAGTACACCCGGTAGGGGCTCTTGCCGGCGGCGGTCTCGCTCACGGGCGCTCCTAGAGAAGGTAGAACAGCGTGAAGATGAAGACCCACACCAGGTCCACGAAGTGCCAGTACAGTCCCGCCATCTCGATGCCCTGGGGCGGGGTCTTGCGCATGGCCGTGCGGACGGCGGTGATGATGAGGATGATCACCCCCGAGAGCACGTGGCTGCCGTGGAAGCCGGTCAGGAGGAAGAAGGCCTGGCCGAACTGCGGGGGTCCCCAGGGGTTGCCCGTCAGGCGCGCCCCCTCGTGGATCAGCTCGGTCCACTCGTAGGCCTGGCAGCCGAGGAAGGTGAGGCCGCCCACGATGGTGAGGACCAGGTTGGTGAGCGCCTTCTTGTGGTCGCCGAGGCGGGCCGCCGTCACCGCGATGGCCATGACCACGCTGGAGCTGATGAGCACGAAGGTCATGAAGGCGATGAAGGCGATGCTGAACACCTCGGACTGCTTGGGCCAGGGCATGGTCCCCGCCTGGCGCAGGAAGGCGTAGCCGCAGAGGAGGCCGGAGAAGAGCAGGGCGTCGGTGACGATGAAGATCCACATCATCGTCTTCTGCCAGCTCGCGCCGAACGGCGCGGCCCCCCCGCCCCAGCCCGACTCCAGCGCGGCTTCGGTCGCGTGCATCGAACCTCCTAGACCACGAACAAGAGGACCAGCAGGTACAGCCAGAGGACGCCGAGGAAGTGCCAGTAGGTGGCGAAAAGGCCCAGGGCGTCGGTCCCCGGGGTGAGGGCGAGCCGGCGCAGGCGCCACCAGGCCACGGCGAACCAGATCAGGCCCCCCAGCAGGTGGGCCGCGTGCACGCCGGTGAGCATGTAGAAGAAGGAGCTGTGCGGGTTGCTGGCCAGGAACACGCCCTGGCCGCGCAGGAGGCGCCACGCCCCCACCTGGCCGAGCAGGAAGCCGCCGCCCAGGAAGCCGGTCACGCCGAGCCACCGGCGGGCGCCGCCCAGGCTCCACCCGCGCAGCGCGCGCCGCGCGGCCTCGAGGGCGGCGCTGCTGGCGGCCAGCACCGCGGTGTTGACCCAGAGCAGGGCGGGGGGGGCCAGCGGACGCCAGTCCAGCGACTCGCGCCGCACCAGGTAGGCGCTCGTGAAGCCCATGAAGAGCATGGCCACGGTGCCCAGGAAGGCCCACAGGCCGAAGCGGGCGGGGTCGTGTCCCGGCCCCCGGCGCGGGCCCTCCCCGCCCTCGCGCGGGGCGGCCGGCCCCGCGGGACCTCCGTCGGTGACGGAGGGCGGCTCGTGGACGGTCTGTTCGAGCATGGCCGGAGGGATGCCCTAGTGCCCCTCGCCCGGACGGGGAGGATCGGTCTGCATCACGTGGTCCGCCTCGGTGTCGGGCGGGCTGTACTCGTAGGGCCAGCGGTGTACCTCGGGGATGGCGCCCGGCCAGTTGCCGTGGGGAGGGGGCGACGGCGTCGTCCACTCCAGGCCGTTGGCATGCCAGGGGTTCTCCTCGGCCTTCTTGCCCTTGAAGGCGCTCCAGAAGAAGTTCACGAAGAACAGGATCTGGGAGGCGCCGAGGAGGATCGCGCTCACGGTGATGAACTGGTTGATCGGCTGCAGGGACTTCAGGAAGTCGTACTGGTAGGGGTCGTAGATGCGCCGCATCTGCCCCGTGATGCCCACGTAGTGCATGGGGAAGAACGTGCCGTAGTACGTGATGAAGGTGAGCCAGAAGTGCGCCTTGCCCAGGGGCTCGTTCATGAGCCGCCCGAACATCTTGGGGAACCAGTAGGCGGTGGCCCCGAACACGCCGAAGAGGGCGGCGCCGGCCATGATCAGGTGGAAATGCGCCACCACGAACATGGTGTCGTGGAGCTGGATGTCGACGGCGGACTGCCCCAGCCACACTCCCGACAGCCCCCCGCTGATGAAGAGCGAGACCACGCCCAGCGCCCACAGCATGGGCGTGCGGTACTGGATGCGCGACCGCCACAGGGTGGCCAGCCAGTTGAAGACCTTCACCGCGGAGGGCACGGCGATCAGGATGGTCCCCACCGCGAAGGCCATGCCCAGGTAGGGGCTCATCCCGCTGAGGAACATGTGGTGGCCCCAGACGACGAAGGAGAGCCCCGCGATGGCCAGCATGGCTCCCACCATCGCCCTGTATCCGAACAGGGCCTTGCGGCAGAAGGTGGTGAGGATGTCCGAGGTGAAGCCCAGCGCGGGCAGCATGAGGATGTAGACCTCGGGGTGCCCGAGGAACCAGAAGAGGTGCTGCCAGAGCAGGGGGGAGCCGCCCTGGTGCAGGGGCACCCCCGCCGCGCTCACCAGGGGCTGGTTGTTCAGCACGAGGCCCGCGGGCAGGAAGAAGCTGGTGCCGAGGTGGCGGTCGAAGAGCAGCATCAGGGAGGCGGCGGTCAGGGCGGGAAAGGCGAGCAGCCCCAGGATGGCCACCAGGAACATGGACCACATGGTGAGGGGCAGGCGCGTCATGGCCAGGCCCTTGGTGCGCAGGTTGAGGATGGTGGTGACGAAGTTGAGCCCGCCCATGGTGAAGGACGCGATGAAGAACACCATGCCCACGATCCACAGCGTCTGCCCCATGTTGGAACCGGGCACGGCGCTGGGCAGGGCGGAGAGCGGCGGGTAGGAGGTCCAGCCCGCGGCGGCCGCCCCCGCGGCCACGAAGAAGCTGGACAGGATCACGACGCAGCCCACGAGGAAGGTCCAGAAGGACAGGCCGTTCAGGAAGGGGAAGGCCATGTCGCGCGCCCCCACCTGGAGGGGGATGAGGATGTTGCCGAAGCCGCTCACGGGCGCGGTGGAGAGCACGAAGAACACCATGATGGTGCCGTGCATGGTGAAGAGCATGGCGTAGAACTCGGGGTTCATGAACCCGCTGCTGTAGCCGGCGGGGACGATCTTCTGCAGGAAGGGGAAGTCCTTCTCCGGCCAGGCCAGCTGCACGCGGATGAGCATGGCCAACAGCCCGGCCACCAGGGCCATGAGCATGGCCGTCACGTAGTACTGGATGCCGATGACCTTGTGGTCCTTGCTGAAGACGTAGCGCCAGATGAATCGCTGCGGGGCGTGCCCCTCCGCGGCGTGGGCCTCGCCGTGGGAAGCCTCAGCGTGAGCCATTCGTTCCTCCTCCGGGGGTCTCGTGCGCCACTAGAACTGGGCGGCCTCGGCCAGGCGCGCCTCGAAGTCGGCGGCGGGGACCACGTGCACCTGGCCGCGCATCCGGTAGTGGCCGAGCCCGCAGTGCTCGGCGCAGGCGATCTCGAAGTCGCCGGTCTGGGTGGGCGTGAACCAGGTGTGGGTGTTCATGCCCGGCACCGCGTCCTGCTTCACGCGGAAGTGGGGAAGGAAGAAGCTGTGCAGGACGTCCATGGAGCGGAGCTGGACGCGCACGGGACGGCCCTGGGGCAGGTAGAGCTGGTTGAGGAGGAGCACGTCGTCCGCCGAGGCGGGGTCCTCCTTGACCAGGCCGATGGGGTTCTCCTGGGAGGCCTGCGTGTGGTCCGTGCGTCCCAGGCGGCCGTCCTTGCCCGCGTAACGGACGTTCCAGGCGAACTGCTGGCCGGTGACCTCCACCACCAGGGCGTCATCGGGGGCCGCGGCGTTGACCTTGGCCCACAGCCCGAGGGCCTTGAAGAGGAAGACGGCCAGGATGGCCGCCGTCACCAGGGTCCACGTCCACTCCAGCCGGGGGTTGTCGTGCCAGTAGGCGGCGCGGGCCCCGGGGGCGTCGGCGAAGCGGTAGCTGAACCAGGCCAGGAGCAGGTTGGTCACGATGAAGACGATCCCCGTCACCAGCAGGGTCCAGAAGATCGCGGTGTCGATGGCGCCGCGGTCGGAGTGCAGGGGGGGCAGCCACGGCTTGGTGAAGTAGAACGTGGCCACCGCCACCAGCACCACGGTGGCGAGCGCGAAGAGCAGGCCCTCGACCTTTGCCATCAAGCGCCCTCCTGGTGATCAGCGCGCGTGCGACGGGCGAGCATCGAGCGGTGGAGGCTCCCCCAAGACGGCGCGAACACTAACGCAGGCGGCGCGCGGCGGTCAATGGGCGCGGCCCGCGGTCCCGCGCGGGCGCGGGGGGGGCGCCCCTTCCCGGGCCCCTTTTCTTCCGGGCCGCGGGCCGATCGTGGAACCGGGACCCGCCCTATGACGTTCCTTGTTATAACGAGAGTCGATATAGTAGGCGCATGGAACCCGACCCCCTCGTCCCCCTGCCCCCGCCCGTCTTCCACATCCTGATCGCCCTGGCCGAGGGCGAGCGCCACGGATACGCCATCATGCAGGACGTGGCCGAGCGCTCGGGGGGCCGCCTGCGCATGAGCCCGGGGACGCTCTACGGCTCCATCAAGCGCATGGCGGAGCAGGGCCTCATCGAGGAGGTGTGGCCGCGCGCGGCCGCCCCCGACGAGGAGCGCCGGCGCTACTACCGGCTGACCCGCCTCGGACGCCGTACCGCGGAGGCGGAGGCGGCGCGGCTCTCGGATCTGCTGAAGCAGGCGCGGGCCCATGGGCTTGTTCCGAGCCGCGGCTGAGCGCGCCTACCGTCGCCTGCTCCTCCTCTACCCCGCGGAGTTCCGCGCCGACTACGGCCACGAGATGTCCCTCCTCTTCCGCGACCGCAGCCGCGACGAGCGCCTGCTGCCGCTCCTGCGGGACGTGCTCGTGGACACGCTGAGGACGGCGCCCAGGGAGCACATCGCCATGTGGCAGCAGGACCTTCGCTACGCGCTCCGCGCCATGCGGCGCAACCCCGTGTTCAGCGCGGTGGTGGTGGTGTCGCTGGCCCTCGGCATCGGCGCCAACGCCGCCATCTTCAGCTTCGCGGACGCG
>DATBIO010000296.1:0-20551 GCA_036556965.1 Vicinamibacteria bacterium | reverse complement strand
AGGTGAGGGCGTCGCCGTCGGGGTCGGTGGCCCGCGCGGTGAGCGTCACCGCGCACGGCTCCACGGCGGCGCCGTAGCGGGGATGGCACGACCCGCCCTCCACGGTGGCCGTGGGCGGCCGGTTGGCCGCCGGCCCGGGGTCGCCGGCGGGAGGGGCTCCCGGCGCGGAGGGCGCGCCGCCGCAGGCCGCGAAGGCGGCGAAGGCCATCGCGGCCGGCCAGCACCGGCGCGTCCCCCCGATCATGTGTCCCTCCCCGAAGGTCCCGATGATACGGCGGCCGGCCTCAGCGCGCTACGCGCGGCGGCGCGGGCACGGCCGGCGGTGCCCCCGGCCGCTCCTTCAGCTCGGCGAGCAGCATCTCCACCGCCTTCTCCAGGCTGGGGTCGCCGCCGGCGATGCGGCGCTCCGGCAGGTCGATCACCTCCACGTCCGGCGAGACGCCCTCGTTCTCGACGACCCAGCGGCCCTGCGCGTCGTAGATGCGGAAGGTGGGGATCTGCACCTGGCCGCCGTCCATGAGCGAGGGGTTGCCGGAGAGCCCGATGAGCCCGCCCCAGGTGCGCGTGCCCACCAGGGGGCCGAGCTTGTTCTGACGGAAGAAGTAGGGGAGCGCGTCGCCGCCCGACGCGGAGTAGGCGTTGATGAGCATCACCTTGGGCCCGTCGTGGGCGAAGCCCGGGGTGGTGAAGCCCTCGATGCCGCGGCGCGCCCACCAGGCCAGCGTGCGGCGCGTGAAGTACTCGATCATGCGGTCGGGGATGAAGCCGCCGCCGTTGTAGCGGTCGTCCACCACGAGGGCGGGCTTGGCCACCTGCGAGTAGAAGAGCTTCTGCAGCATGCGGTTCCCCGCGGTGGCGGTGTCGGGGAGGTGGATGTAGCCCACCCTGCCGCCGGAGAGCTTGTCGGCGAGGGCCATGCGGCCGCGCACCCAGTCCAGGTAGAGGAGCCCCAGCTCGCTGGAGACCGGGCGCACCGTCACCTCGCGCGCCCCCTCGCCCGTGGGACGCTCGGCCACCTTGAGGACGACGGGCACGTTGGCCTTGTTCTCGAGGAGGCGGTACGGGTTGTCGCTCGTGCGGAGGTCGTGGCCGTCCACGGCGAGGAGGAAGCTGCCCTCCTTGACGTTGACCCCCGTCTCCGTGAGGGGGGAGCGGAAGGCGTCGTCCCAGTTCTCGCCCGCGTAGATGCGGGCGATGCGGTAGCGGCCGGAGGCGTCGGCCGCCAGCTCGGCCCCGAGCATGCCACCCAGCACGCGGGGGACCTTGGGCTCGTCGCCGGAGGCGACGTAGGTGTGGCCCGCCTCCAGCTCCCCCAGCATCTCGCCGAACAGGAAGTCGAGGTCGGACCGGTGGGCCAGGTAGGGGACGAGGGCGCCGTAGCGCTTCTTCATGCCCGCCCAGTCCACGCCGTGCATGTTCGGGTCGTAGAACCAGTCGCGCGCGATGCGCCAGCCGTCCTCGAACATCTGCGCCCACTCCGCGGGGAGGTCCAGCTTCGCCTTCAGCCCGCCCAGGTCGAGCCGGCCGTCCCCCGCCTTGAGGGAGGCCTTGGCCTCGGCCACGAACCAGTCGTCCCGCACGCGGTAGAGGAGCTTCTTGCCGTCGGCGGCGAGGACGTAGGCCGTCACGCCGTCGAGGACCTTCTCCTCCTTGCGCTCCTTGAGGTCGAAGCGCATGAGGGCGGTGTCGTCCGCGCCGTCGCCCTTGATGTAGTACACGCCCTCCGCGGAGGCGGCCAGGGCGCGGTAGTTGCCGGGCTTCACGCCGGGGAGGGCCACGGTGCGGTCCACGAAGCCGTCGGCCACCACGGAGACCTGGGGGGGGGCCTTGGCCGCGGGCCTGGCCTCGCCCTCCTTCTTCTCCGGGGCCTTGGCCTCCTCCGCCTTCCCCTTCTCCTCGTCGCTCCGCGGAGGGAAGAGGGCGGGGGAGTCCGCGGTCAGGGCCGCGGCGTAGACGCGCGTCGCGCCCGCGTAGAGGTAGTTGAACTCGAAGGCGCTGAAGGTCAGGTTGAAGTCGCGGTTGCTCAGGAAGAACAGGTGCTTGCCGTCCGCGCTGAAGACGGGCGCGGAGTCGGGGGTCAGGCCGTCGCCGAGCAGGGACGACTGCTTGCGCTCCAGGGAGTACACGGCGATGCCGGGGATGCGGTTGGGGTGGCTCTTCTCGTAGGCCAGCCACCGGCTGTCCGGCGACCAGGCGTAGACCTGCAGGTCCTCGCGCTCGCCGCGGTCCACCTCCGTCACCGCCCCCGAGGCGACGTCCACGATGCGCAGGCGCTGCTGGCGGTCGCCGAAGGCGAGCCTGGCGGAGTCCGGGCTCCAGACCGGGGCGTAGCGCCACACGTCGCCGCCGCTGGTCACCTTGCGCGCCTCGCCCCCGCCCTGCGGGCGGACGTACACCTCGTACTCGCCGGTGGCGTCGGAGAGGTAGGCGATCCACTTGCCGTCCGGCGACCAGGCGGGGTCGCGCTCGCGCACGCCCGGCGTCGCCGTCAGGTTGCGCGCGGCCCCCTCCTTGGCCGGCACCGTGAACAGCTCGCCGCGCGCCTCGAAGACGGCGCGCGCGCCGCTGGGCGAGAGGTCCGCCCCCGCCACGTTGGCCTTGACGTCCTTGAACTGGGGCGCGGCGCTGTCCATGGCCGCGCCCAGCGTGATGGGGATGCGCTCGGCCTTCTGGGTGGCCAGGTCCAGGCGGTGCAGGTGACCGCCGTTCATGAAGACGATGGCGTCCTTGCCCAGGCTGGGCCACAGCACGTCGTACTCGGTGAAGCTGGTGACCCTGCGCACGGCCCGGGTGCCGAGGTCGCAGGCGTAGATGTTCAGCGTGTGCTCGCGGTCCGAGGTGAAGTAGACCGTGTTCCCCGCCCACATCGGGAAGTTGTCGGTGGCGGGGTCGTCCGTCAGGCGCTCCGAGCGGTCGGCGGCGAAGTCGTAGATCCACACGTCCTGGGCGCGGCCGCCCCGCGTGCGCTTCCAGGTGCGGAACTCGCGGTCCACCGGCGTGTAGGCGATGCGCTTGCCGTCCGCGGAGAGCGACGCGCTGCCCCCCTCGGGGAGCTCCAGCGGCGTCTCCAGGCCGCCCTTGGGGTCCACCACGAAGTAGCGCCCCATGCGCTGGCTCCAGGGCACGCGGTTGAAGCGCACCAGGATCTTGCCCTCGGGGGTCCAGCCCATGACCCAGGCGTCCCAGCCCGCGCGCGGGGGCATCGGACCCACGTCGTTGTAGAAGGTGAGCTGCCGCGGCGCGCCGCCCCAGGCGGACATCACGTACACCTGGCGGGTGCCGGTGTACTCGGCGCTGAAGGCGACCTGCCGGCCGTCGGGCGAGATCTTGGGGAACATCTCCAGGCCCGGGTGCGCGGTCAGGCGATGGGCGGGCCCGCCCGCGGAGGGGGCGCGCCAGACGTCGCCCGCGTACACGAAGACCACGAAGTCTCCGTGGATGTCCGGGAAGCGGAGGAGCCGGCCCTCCGGGGGGGCGGACTGGGCCTGGACGAGGGAGGCGGTGGAGGCGAGGGCGAAGGCGGCGGCGATCGGCAGGCGCAAGGCGTTCTCCAGAATGAGTGAAGGAAGAGCGGTGTGACGGCGGAACGACAGCGGGAGTTTCGCACCGCGGGCCGCCCGGACTCAACCGGCGGCCGGCCCCCCGCCCTAGCGCAGGGCGGCCAGCCCCACGTCTCCCACGGCGCGGCCCTCGGCCAGGCCGGCCACCCAGTCGCGCAGGGCCGTCCCGTCCGCCGAGAGCGTGTAGAACTCGGGCGACGTGAGGACGGTGTGGTCGCTCCCCGGCAGCACGAAGGCGCGAAAGCCGGCGTGGGCGGCGCGTATCTCGGCCAGGTTGGCGCCCAGGCGCGCCGCGAAGTCGCGGTCGTCCTCCCCCAGCAGGCGCAGGAACGCGCGCTGGATCGCGTCCTGGGACTGGTTCACCTGCGTGAAGGTGGCGCGGGGGGCGCGGCCCGCCGCGCGCACGTAGAGCGCCTCGAAGCTGGGGGCGGCGGGGGCGCCCCAGGCGGCCAGGACCCCGGCGATGGCCGGCGTGCGGTAGCCCCCGGCACCGTCCCCGATCTGCACCACGCGCGCCCGTGGGTAGCGCTCGGCCAGCGCCGCCGCGTGCAGCGGGGAGGCGATCGCGCCCGCGCTGCCGCCGGCCACCACCACCACCGACGGCGCGCGCACGTGGCGCGCCACCCAGTCGAGGACGGCCTGGGCGTTCGCCGCGCCGCGATGGTCCACGGTGGCTCCCGGGTACGAGGCCGCGCGCGCCCCCAGGAAGGCGTCCGCCGTGCAGTACGGCGCGTACACCGCGCTCCACCCCGCGAAGGGGTTGTCCGCCCGCCTGCCGTCCAGGATCCCGCGGCCCTGCGTGGGATCGTCGGCGGCCTCCACGCTGGGATCGAAGGTGCGCCGGACGCAGGTGGCCTCGCTCCAGCACGCGCCCCCGCCCTGGAAGTAGACGAGCAGCTTGCGCGGGTCGGCCATGCGCACGAAGAAGTCGTAGCGCGCGCCGTGCGCGCAGCCCGTGCCCTCTCCGCCGGCCACCGGCCGCCAGGCCGCGAGGACGGCCAGCAAGAGGGCGGCCGTCATCGCCGCCCTCCGTGGCACCGACCTTGCACACTCGTGCGTGGAGGGTCGTGAATGACCAGAGGGACCATGGCTAGCATCGTCGCCGCCGCGCTTGCCGCCGCCTGCGGGGGTGCTCCGGATCGTACCGCGGGTCCGCCCGCCACGGTCCTGCCCCCGAGTGCCCCCGCCTCCACGTACGCCCCCGCCGCCGCCGTGACGCCGTACGCGGCGCCCGTCGAGCCGGCGCTGCCCGGCACGTCCCCCGGCGCTCCCGTGGCGCCGGCGCCGCCGGCGGCGCCGCCGCCTCCGCTGCCCACCGACCCCAGGGAGCGCGTGCTCGCCCTGCAGGTGGCGCTGGACCGCGCGCGGTTCTCTCCCGGCGAGATCGACGGGGCCCCGGGCAGCAACCACGAGCGCGCGCTGCGCGCCTTCGCCCAGGCGCGCAACGTCGAGGCGACGGCGGAGGCGGTGTGGGCGGCGCTGGCGGACGGCGCGCCCACCCTGGTGGAATACACCGTGACCGCCGAGGACGTGGCGGGCCCCTTCCGCAGGGTGCCCGTGGACATGATGGCCAAGGCGAAGCTCGAGAAGCTGGGCTACGCCTCGGTGGAGGAGGCCCTGGCCGAGCGCTTCCACGCCAGTCCCGCCCTGCTGCGGCGCCTCAACCCCGGCGCGCGGTTCGTGGAGGGCGCGGCCATCCGCGTGCCCAACGTCGAGGCCGGCGCGCCCTCCGGGGCCGCCGCGCGCGTGGTGGTGGACAGGTCGGAGGGGTCCGTCACCGCCTACGGCGCGGGCGGCGAGGCCCTGGCCAGCTATCCCGCCACCATGGGCAGCCGCCACGACCCGCTGCCCATCGGGGAGTGGAAGATCAACGGCGTCAGCCGCGATCCCTGGTTCAACTACAACCCCGACCTCTTCTGGGACGCCAAGGCGACGCACGCGAAGGCCAAGGTCCCGCCCGGGCCCAACAACCCCGTGGGCGTGGTCTGGATCGACCTCTCCAAGGAGCACTACGGCATCCACGGCACGCCGGAGCCGGCCACCGTGAGCAAGACGCAGTCGCACGGCTGCATCCGCCTTACGAACTGGGACGCCGAAGAGCTGGCCGGCCTGGTCTCGCCGGGCACTCCGGCCGTGCTCCAGGACTAGCGTCCCCCCCGCCCGGGCCCTAGCCCAGGTCGAAGGCCTTGACGCTGGCCCGGTCGCGCACGAACAGGCGCGTGCCCACCAGGGTGGGGGCGGTCCACGCCTTGTTCGTGAGCACGGAGGCCTTGCCGTGCACCTGCAGGCCCGTGGGCCCCGGCGTGGCCAGCCCCAGCACGCCGTCCTCGTCGAGCAGGATCACCTTGCCGTCGGCCCAGAGCAGGGTGGCGCGGGCGAAGCCGCGGTCCTGCCAGGCCACCGCGCCCGTGCCCGCGTCGAGCGCCGTCACGAACGAGGGCCCGAAGTCCCCGCTGGACGCGTAGACCCGGTCGCCCAGCCACAGCGCGTTGCCGATGTGCAGGCGCAGCTTGTTCGTGAACCACAGCTCCTCGACCGTGGTCTTGCCCCCCGCCTGGCGCAGGCGGAGCATGCGGCTGCCACCGCTGTAGGCGGAAGAGAGGAACAGCCGGTTGCCGCCGCCCCACACGG
Source organism: Vicinamibacteria bacterium (assembly GCA_036556965.1). Lineage (GTDB taxonomy): Bacteria > Acidobacteriota > Vicinamibacteria > Fen-336 > Fen-336 > DATBIO01. The sequence goes on along the minus strand of DATBIO010000296.1, from coordinate 14,360 downwards.
GCAGCGCGATGTTCAGGCCGTAGTCCGTGGCGTGCGGGTGGTCCCAGTAGACGGCGCGGCCCGCGGGGTCCACGCCGGCGGCCCCCTTGGTGTGGAAGAAGACGAGCTGCTCCTGGCCGTCCACGCTGATGAGCACGGGCGAGGAGGGCGAGGGCTCGAAGTCGTAGGCCTTCCAGGCCACCGCCCCCGTCTTCAGGTCGAAGGCCATCAGGGCCTGTCCCGGCCGGCCGCCCACGCTGCAGACGAGCGTGGTGCGCCAGGCGATGGGGCTGCACGAGTAGCCGCGCCCCTGCACCATCCCCCCGAACTCCCGGTAGAGGTCGTGGGCCCAGGCCACCGCCCCCGTCGTCTTGTTCAAGGCGTGCAGCCTGCCCGTCACGCCGATGGCGTAGACGAGGTCGCCCGCCACCAGGGGCGTGGAGTGCGGCCCCGGTCCGTACTCCATGCTCATGCCGCCGGGCCACGGCGCGTCGTACACGTGCTCCCAGCGCGTGCTGCCCGTGGCGGCGTCGAGCGCGATCACCGCCTCGGGAGTGGCCGCGGGCGTGCTGGTGACCTTCTCCCAGAGCGTGGTCAGCACGCCCTTGGGCGGCCGGTACATCGTGTAGAGGACGCCGCCGTCCTCGACGATGCCGGAGTAGCCCTCGCCGAGGGACCGGCTCCAGGCCTGGCGCGGCCCGCCCGCGGGCCAGGACGTGGCGAGGCCGGTGGCGGTGGACTTGAAGTCCCGGTTCGGCCCTCCCCACTGCGGCCAGGCCAGCGCGACGACGACTCCGGCGAGAGCGCGCATCACGATCTCCAGTGCCCCTGGTCCCCCCGACGAATCTCCCCTATCGTAAACCGCGGCCGGGTGCCCGCTGGTTCCCCGCTGCGCTGGGCGAGGGTCATCCCGGAGGAGGTGCGCGATGGCTTGTCCGCACGTGAACGACCTCCGGCCCGTCGCGCCCCGCCGCCAGGGGTGCGAGGAGTGCCTGGCCATGGGCGCGCGCTGGGTGCACCTGCGGCTGTGCCTGGGCTGCGGCCACGTCGGCTGCTGCGACAGCTCGCCGAACCGGCACGCCACGGAGCACTTCCGCGCCACGGCCCATCCCGTGATCGCGTCGTTCGAGCGGGGCGAGCGCTGGGCCTGGTGCTACGTGGACGAGCAGGACATGGACGTGCCGCCTTCCGCGCTGCCCCTGCTCCGGCGCTAGGCCGCCCTCGCCGCTACTCCCCCGTGGCGTGCTCCATCCGCCGCGGGGTGGCGGGCTGGCCCTGCGCCCCCTGCTTCAGGGCGAAGAGCCGGTTGCGGGCGAGGACGTAGAGCACGCCGCCCTTCGCCACCGGCGTGGAGTAGACGGAGATGCCGAGGTTGTACGAGCCCAGCACCTGCTTGGTCTTCCCCGCCTTCAGCACCTCCACGTCGCCGTCCTCGTCGCCGAGGTAGACGCGGCCGTCGGCCACGAAGGGCGAGCCCCACACCGCGGCCAGGAGGTCGTGCGTCCAGAAATGCTGGCCCGTGCGCGCGTCGAGCGCATAGAGGAAGCCCGAGAGGTCGGCCGCGTAGAGGATGCCGTCGGCGATGGCCACGGTGGAGATCGTGCGGTGGAAGTCGTTGCCCCCGCGGTGCCAGACCACGGCGGTGCCCGTGACGTCGCCCTGCCTGGTGGCGTCGATGGCCCAGAGGTTGCCCGCACCCTCGCCGTGCTCGGGGTCCTGGCCCACCCCCACGTAGACCCTGTCCTCCCAGACCACGGGGGTGGCGATGACCTCGTTGGCCGTGCCGCGCCCGCCCAGGATGTACTTCGAGCCCGCGGGGTTGGCGTTGAACTTCCACAGCAGGGCGCCCTTCTTCGGCTCGAAGCTGTAGAGCCAGCCGTCGCCGCCGGGGAAGATCACCTGGGGCACCCCCTTGATCACGGCGTAGGTCGGGTTCGACCACGTGCCGTGGAAGATCTTGTCCCCGGGCATGTTGTTCTCCCAGATCAGGGCGCCCGTCTTGGCGTCCACGGCCAGGAAGCTGGGCGCCCTGGGGGAGGGGATGTTGATGTGGCCCTCGTCCACGCCGTTGCCGGTGGTGGCGTAGAGCACGCCGTCCACCACCAGGGGCGAGCTCACGGCCAGGTTGTGGGGGAAGACGTCCAGCTCGCCGATCATGTCGTATTCCCACACCACGTCGCCGTCGATCTCGCTTTGGTCCTTCTCCGTCTTCACGCCGTCGTTCTCGCCGTCGCGGAAGCCCTCCGTGTCCACGCTGACCAGGGTGGCCCGGTTGGAGGTGTACCAGAGCCGGTCCCCCTCCACGTAGGGGGTCGAGCACACGCCCTGCTGGGGCCAGTCGTTCACGCGCCCGGCGGGCAGCTTCTCGTGGGTGATCTGCCAGAGGAAGGCGCCGTCCGCCTCCTTGAAGGCCATGACCACGCCGCGGTCCTTGGTGAGCTTGGGGTTCCGCAGGCCGTCGTTGTTGGTGCCCACGAAGACCTTGCCCCCCAGGATCACGGGGCCGGCGTAGGCCTGCGATCCCACGTCCGCCCACCACAGCACGTTCTTGCCCGTCTTCACGTCGAAGTCCCCGGGCAGGCCCTTCTCCGCGGAGACCATGTTGCGGTCGTAGGTGTTCCCGAACATCGCCTTCTCCCCGCCCGGCTGCGAGGTGGCCACGGCGGCGGCGAGGACGAGGGCGCCCGTGAACGGCAGGCTGCGGCGCGTCACTGGTTGGCGCTCACGCTGAGGTTGTCGTAGTAAAGGTCGGTCACCGAGTCTCCATAGATTCCGGGGGCGCCCGCGGCCACCACCGTGGGGTCCTCCAGGGTGATGGTCCATTCCGCGGGCTCCGGCCCGTCCTTCTTCCAGACCCTGCCGCGCACGACGCCCTTCCCGCCCTGCGCGTCCACCCGCAGCTTCATGCGGTACCAGACGTCGGGCTCGGCGGCGAAGGGGATGGTGGTGGACTTCTCGAGCTCCGAGGCCCAGGTGCGGAGCTGCAGCTCCTGCTTCTTGCCCAGCAGGTCCAGCGTGTAGCCCTGGTTGACGAGGCCGAGGTCGCCCGCGCGGCGTCCCTGGCGCGTGAAGAGCACGTCACCCTCCATGGTGTAGTTGGCGAGGGTGGGCGGCCCGATGAAGACGGTGGCCCGCTGCAGCCCCGCCTCCAGGGGCGGCTTCTGCAGGCGCTTCCCGCCGCCCAGGTCCGCCACCTTGAAGCGCGGCCCCGCCCCGATCCAGTGGCGGGGCACCGCGCCCTGCTCGAAGTCGAAGGTCCAGGGCAGCGGGCCGAACACGCGCACCTGCGTGGAGGCGCTCAGCTCGCCCACCGTGGCCTTCACCTTGCCCGCGCCGGTGGCGGCGGGAGGCGTGAGCACGCCCTCCGCGGAGACGGAGCCGCCCAGGCCGTCGAGGGCCCAGGCCGCCTTCTCCTTGCGCAGGAAGCGGCCGCCCTCGTCGAAGGACCAGGCCTCGAAGCCCACGGGCGTGCCCGCGGCGGCGATGACCTCCGCGGGCACGATGATCAGCCGCGCCGCCCTGGCCTCCGCCGCCGGCCTGGGCTCCGCCGCCGGAGGCACCACCGTGGCCGTGGCCTTGAAGGGCGCGCCCTTCCGGCCCACGCAGTAGAGTCCCTCCTCGGTGGTGAAGTACAGCCGGCCGTAGGCCACCGCCACGCCTCCCCAGACCTCGGCCGTCCGGCCCTCGGGCATGGTGATCGTCTCCTCGTGCAGCGTCTTCGCGCCCGTGGCCCCGGGCTCCACCACGAGGACCTTGCCGTTCTGCTCGGTCAGGTACAGCCGGCCGTCCGCGAACACCGGCGCCGCGCGGCCCACCGTGCCCAGGCCGTGCGACCACAGCCGCGCCCCCGTCTTCTGGTCGAGGGCGTGGAGGTTGCCCGCGTTGTCCACCACGTAGACGCGCCCGCCCGCCACCGTCGGCCCGGCGAAGCCGACGGTGAGGCCGTCGGCGCGCCACAGCTCGCCCGTCTTCGTGATGTCCCCCGTGCCCCTGCCGTCGATGGCCACCACGCGGCCCATGGGGCCGCCGTCCGGGCTCTCCTCGCTGTGGCCGGCGTAGACCACGTCGCCCTCCACCACGGGCGGGCTGTTCAGGCCGCGCACGCTGGCCTGGAAGCGCCACACGGGGGCTCCCGTGCGCGCCTCCACCGCGTAGATCCAGCCGTCCGCGCCCCCGCCGACGATCAGGCGGCGCCCGGCGATCACGGCCACGGTGGGGCTGGCCTGGTTGTTGGCGTCGTCGAAGGGGCCCTGGGCGGGGGTGGAGATCCAGCGCACCGCGCCCGTGCGCTTGTCGAAGGCGATGTAGCGCTGGCGCGGCGGGCCGATGTCGCCCCAGCCCGCGCCCACCGACCCCACCACCAGCCGGTCCTCGTCCACCAGCGGGATCAGCGTGCGCCCGCCGTAGCCGGAGCCGCGGCCGTACTCCTCGCCCATGCGGTGCTGCCAGGCCGTCCCGCCCTCGCGGTCGAGGGCCACGAGCTGGCCGTCCACGTTCTGGGCGTAGACGAAGCCGGTCTCGGGGTCGGCGGCGAGGGCGGCCCAGCCCACGCGCGTGAAGGGCACCATCGTGTTGTAGACGGGGAAGTGCCGCTCCCAGAGCTTGCGGCCGGTGGCGGCGTCGAAGCAGGCCACCATCTCCGCGCGCGTGGCGCCGGTGCCCGCGCGGCCGGAGGTGCAGACGCGGCCGTCGAAGACCACGGGAGTGGCGCGCGCGGTGAGGTCGGCCTTCCACAGGAGGTTCTCCCCCGCGCGGGACCAGCGGGTGACCAGGCCCTTCTCGTCGCTGACCCCCGTCCGATAGGGGCCGCGCCAGGTGGGCCAGTCTCCGGCATGGGCGAGGGGGGCGAGGGCGAGGGCGGCGGCGAGGGTCAGGGTGGAGAGGGTCGTTCTGGGCATCCCGCCGATGCTATCGGCGGCCCCCGCCGCGGACAAGTCAAAGGTCGTTAAGACGGCGGGCCGGCGGCTAGACCGCCTGCGCCGCCTCTCCCGCCCGCTCCTTCCCCTTCCGCCGCGCCGCCGGCACGAGCATGGGCACCCGGCGGCGATAGTCGGCGTAGCGCGCCCCGTGCTGGCGCAGCAGGTCCCTCTCCTCGAGCCGGATGGCGATCAGGATGTAGGCGGTGGTGGCCAGGGCGAAGACCAGGTGGGCCAGGGTCATGGTCGGCGTCATCCAGAACGCGAAGAGCCAGCCGAGGTAGAGGGGATGGCGGACGAGGCGGTAGGGCCCCGGGGAGCGGAAGCGGACGGGCGTGTACTCCCGGCCGCGCAGGTGGAGCCAGACCTGCCGCAGGCCGAACAGGTCGAAGTGGTCGAGGAGGAAGGTGGAGAGGAGCACGAGGCCCCAGCCGAAGGCGAACAGCGTCCACAGCACCGCCCGGCCCGCGGGGCCCTCCACCGTCCACACCACCCCGCCCATCGGCACCCACAGCGCGAAGAGGGCGACGAGGGCGGCGCTCGAGAAGAGCACGTAGGTCGAGCGCTCCAGGGGCTCCGGCACCACGCGCGTCCAGGCCTCCTTGAACCACTTGCGGGCCATCACGCTGTGCTGGACGGCGAACAGCGCGAGCAGGCCCGCGTTGACGGCGAGGGCGAGCCCCCGCGGCGCGCTGCCCTCGCCGTCCAGGCGCGTGGGCACCGCGAAGTTGCCCACGAAGCCGACGGCGTAGAGGAACGTGGCCAGGAAGACCAGGTAACAGGCGACCCCGTAGGCGAAGAACACGGCGCGCTTCAGCATGCGACTTCCTCCTCCAGGTACGACGCGGCCAGCCGGCGGCCCGCCCGCGCCATGGCTTCGAACGTGGCCTCCACGTCCTCCGCCCGCGTGCGCTGCGAGCAGATGGACAGGCGCAGGGCGACGCGGCCGTGGATGCGCGTGGTCATGACCAGGGCCAGGCCGCCGCGCTGGACCTCGTCCGCGATCTCCTGGTTCAGGCGGTCCAGCCGCGCCGCCGCCTCCGGCTCCGCGCCCCGCTCCGCCCACGCCTCGGGCACGCAGCGGAAGCTGTACACGTACAGCCGCGGCTCGTGCAGCACCTCGAAGTCGGGGTGCTCGCGCACCAGGCCGTGGAGGCGGTGGGCCAGGGAGACGTGACGCGCGACCATGGCCCGCAGCCCGGCCCGGCCGAAGAAGCGCAGGGTCATCCAGACCTTCAGGGCGCGGAACGCGCGCGACATCTCGGGGCCGTACTCGAGGTAGTCGAGGCCGTGCGCGTCCGCGGCGTCCGGCCGCAGGTAGGGCGCGGTGATCGAGAAGGCGCGGCGCAGCCGCTCGCCGTGGCGGACGAGCAGCGCCCCGCCGTCGTAGGGCACGCCGAGCAGCTTGTGCGCGTCGCAGGAGAGGGAGTCCGCGCGCGCCAGGCCGCGGAAGAGACGGGCCGTCTCCGGGGCGCCCGCCGCCAGCAGGCCGACCGCCCCGTCGCCGTGGAGCCAGACGCCGTGGGCCTCGCACACGTCGGCCAGCGCGTCGAGGGGGTCCACCGCCCCCACGTTCACGGAGCCGAGCTGGGCCACCACGCAGAAGGGCAGGTCGCCGCGCGCGCGGTCCTCCTCCAGCATGCGGTCGAGGGCGCCGGGCTCCATGGTGAAGTCGGGCCGGCTGGGCACGAGGCGCACGGCGCGGCGGCCGAGGTTGAGCATGTCCGCCGCCCGCGTCACGGAGACGTGGCCCTCGTGGTCCGCCACGTACACGAGGAAGCGGCCGCTGCGGGCGGGGTCCTGGAGGCCGTGGGGGGTGGAGTCGTAGGGCGCCACGTGCCGCAGCGCGGCCAGGAGCGCGGTGAAGTTGGCCATGGTGCCCCCCGAGACCAGGATTCCGCCCGCCTCCTCCGGGTAGCCCACGAAGGACGCGATCCAGCGCAGGCACTGACGCTCGATCTCGGCGGCCGCGGGCCCCAGCTTCCAGGCGCCGGCGTTGGTGTTGGTGGCGGCGGCCAGCGCCTCCGCGAAGATGCCGACCATGGTCCCGGAGCCGGTGACGAAGCCGAAGTGGCGCGGCGAGCCGATCGCGGTGAGGAGGGGGGCCACCCGCTCGCGCCAGTCCGCCACCAGCGCCGCCGCCTCCTCCCCCTCCTCCGGCAGGTCGCCTGCGAACCGCGCCGCCACCTCCGCGGGCGTGGCGTCGGGCAGGACCCGCCGCGTGGCCAGAGACGCGTGGTAGCCGGCGATGGCGTCCACCACCTGGGCTCCCACCGCGCGCAGCTCGTCCTCGGAGAGGTCGCCCGGCCGGCGCTCCGCGACACCCAAGTCCATGCCGGGAGGATCGGCCGGGGCCCCCCGCGCCGCCAGGGGCGGAATGTCCCGGTCGGGCGCGTGCGGACGAAAAGGGCCGGGACGCGTGTCCCGGTCGCTCCTCAGGGGGCGGTCAGGCGGCCGTCCTCCACCCAGCGGCGTCCGGCCACGGTCACGGTGGCGTCGGCGAAGAAGTTCCAGCGGAAGTACGCGCCGCGCACGGCGCCGCCCAGCTCGCCGTTGTCGCCCAGGGACAGGCGGACCACGCCCGCGCCGTAGCCGTAGTACGGGATCCACGAGCGGTCCGCGGGAACGGCCAGCTCGGGGTTGAAGCCCAGCGCGAACTCGCGGAAGGCGCGGGCGGCTTCGCCCCCCCTGGCCATCTCGGCCTCCACCGCCTCCCGGCCGGAGGCGGCGGTCACCGAGACCACGCGTCCCTTCTCGAAGGCGAGGCGCAGGCCCTCCACCGGCTGCCCGTTCCAGGTGGAGGGCGGGAAGGCGATCGTCCCGCTCACCGTCTCCTCCAGCGGGGCCACGCGGACCACGCCCACCGGGATCTCCACGTCGTAGTCGATGTGGATGCGGCCCTGGCGGGCGCGCGCCCGGGAGGCGTCGCCGTCCTGCCGGTTCACGGGCCGGTCGCCCACGCGGAAGCGGAGGTCGGTGCCGAGGGGCGTGGTCACGCGGATCTCGCCCTCGCGCAGCGCGGCCTCGAAGCGTTGCTGGGCGGCGGCCACCGCGGTCACGTCCGTGCGCAGCACCGCGCGCTGGTAGGCCGCGTCCATGGCCTCGGGGGCAGGCAGGGCGCCGCCGGGAAGGGCCACCGCGCTGGCCGCCGACCCGCTGCCGCGCCAGTGGAAGTGGATGGCGCGCCGGCCCTCGCCCAGGAGCGAGGTGAGGGCGGCGTACTCCGCGTGCGCCGGCCCCGCCCCCGGCAGCATCACCACCAGGTCCACGTTCGCGAAGCGCGCGCGCAGCGCGTCGCGCGTGCGCTCCCGGGCCGCCTTCAGCGCCTCGGGCGGCGTCCCCTCCGGCGGCTCGAGCACCTGCAGCGCGCCGAGGTCCACCGCCCCCGCGCGCGCCAGGGCCAGGCGCAGGTGGGGGACGAGCGGCGCGAAGGTGGCCGGGTGCGTGACGAGGAGGACGCTCTCTCCGGGCTGCAGCGCGGCGTGGCGGACGATGCGGTCGGCCAGGGCGGCGTAGTCGAGGGCGGGGGACGGCGCGTCGGAGAGGGCGACGGACGCGGCGGCGAGCAGGGCGCGCATGGGACCTCCGGCGCAGCACGCTAGCACGGGTGCTGGAGTAGGCTGGAGGCCGCCGGGGGGCGAGGGGCGCGCGAGGTGGCGATGGAGAGCGGCGGGCGGCGGCAGACCATGGACACGGTGGCGGTGCACGGCGGGGAGCGCCGTCCCGGCCTGGAAGGCTCGCTCGTCTTCCCCATCTTCCAGGGCACGGTCTACACGGTGCCGCCCGGCACCGACTACCACGACATCGGCTACATCCGCCTCAGCAGCACGCCCTCGCAGCGATACCTGCACGACAAGCTGGCGGCGCTGGAGGGCGCGGAGGCGGCGGTGGCGGCGGCCTCGGGCATGGCCGCCCTGAGCGCGGCCCTGCTCTCCTGCCTGAAGGCCGGGGACCACCTGCTCGCCTCCAACGACCTCTACGGCGGCACGCGCGACCTGCTCACGCACCACGCCGCCGACCTGGGCTGGAGCTGCACCTTCGTGGACGGGCGGCCGGAGAGCTGGGAGGCCGCGGTGCGCGGCGAGACGCGCGCCTTCCTGCTGGAGACGATCAGCAACCCGCTCATGCGCGTGCCGCGCCTGCGCGAGGCGGTGGCGCTGGCCCGCCGCCGCGGGCTGGTCACCATCCTCGACAACACGTTCGCATCCCCCGTGAACTTCCGCCCCCTCGACCAGGGCGTGGACCTCGTCTTCCACAGCGCCACGAAGTACCTGAACGGGCACTCCGACCTCGTGGCCGGCTGCGTGGCCGGCGCGCGCGCGCGCGTGGAGGCGGTGCGCCGCGTGCTCAACCACTTCGGGGGCTCGCTCGACCCGCACGCCGGCTACCTCCTCGCGCGCGGGATCAAGACGCTGGCCCTGCGCGTGCGGCAGCAGAACGCGACGGGCCTGGCCCTGGCCGCCTTCCTGGAGGCCCACCCGAAGGTGGCCGGGGTGAACTACCCCGGCCTGCCTTCCCACCCCGACCACGCCCACGCCCGCGAGCTGATGTCCGGCTTCGGGGGCATGCTCAGCCTGCGCGTGCGCGGCGGGGCCGCCGCCGCCGACCGCTTCCTGGCCGCCCTGCGCGTGCCCTACGTGGCCCCCAGCCTGGGCGGCGTGGAGACCCTGGCCACCCGCCCCGCGCTGACCTCCCACGCGGGCTGGACGGCGGAGGAGCGGGCGCGGCTGGGCATCGACGACGACCTCGTGCGCGTGAGCTGCGGCATCGAGGGCGCGGACGACCTGCTCGAGGACTTCGGGCGGGCCCTCGACGCCGCCTGAGCATGGAGCGGGCGGCCCGCCAGCGCATCCGCTACCTGCGCACGCCGGACGGCGTGCAACTGGCCTGGGCGGAGGCGGGGGCGGGGCCGCGGGTGGTCAAGGCCGCCAACTGGCTCACGCACCTGGAATACGAGTGGGAGAGCCCGGTCTGGCGGCACTGGATCCACTTCTTCGCCGCCCGCTTCCACTTCGTGCGCTACGACGAGCGCGGCTGCGGCATGACGGACTGGGGCGTGGGCGACCTCTCCTTCCCGGCCTGGGTGGCGGACCTGGAGGCGGTGGTGGAGGCGGCGGGGGCCGCGGAGCCCTTCGCCCTCCTGGGGATCTCCCAGGGCGCGGCCGTCTGCGTGGCCTACGCCGTGCGCCATCCGGAGCGCGTCTCGCGCATGGTGCTCTACGGCGGCTACGCGCGCGGCGCCGGCCGGCGCGGCACCGCGGTGTCGGAGCGCGAGCACAAGGCCATCGTGGAGCTGGTGCGCGTGGGCTGGGGCAAGGAGAACCCCGCCTTCCGCCAGGTCTTCACCTCGCGCTTCGTGCCCGGGGCCACCCCCGAGCAGATGGACTGGTTCAACGAGCTGTGCCGGCGCACCACCTCGCCGGAGAACGCGGCCGCCCTGCTGGAGACGCGCGGCGGCGTGGACGTGGCCGACCTGCTGGACGCGGTGCGCGTGCCCACCCTCGTCGTCCACGCCCGCGACGACGCGGTGGTGCCGGTGGCGGAAGGGCGCCTGCTCGCCTCTTCCATCCCGGGCGCCCAGTACGTCGAGGTGGAGAGCGCCAACCACGTGCTGCTGGAGCACGAGCCGGCCTGGGCCCGCTTCCGCGAGGCGGTGACGGAGTTCCTGGGCGTGGAGGCGCCCGCCGCGGGCGAGGACCCCGCCTTCGCCGCGCTGTCCCCGCGCGAGCGCGAGGTGCTGGCCCTCATGGCGGACGGCCTCGGCAACGCGGACATCGGCGCGCGCCTGGCCATCAGCGAGAAGACGGTGCGCAACCACGTGTCGAACGTCTTCGACAAGCTCGGGGTCTGGACGCGCGCCCAGGCCATCGTGTTCGCGCACGACCGCGGGTTCCGTACCGGGGGACAGCCCTGAGGGGCGGCCCGGCCTTCGTCTACATCCTGGGCTGCGGCGACGGCACCCTGTACACGGGCGTGGCCCGGGACGTGACCGCGCGGCTGCTCCTGCACCGGGCGGGACGCGCCTCCCGCTACACGCGCGCGCGCCTGCCGGTGACGCTGCTGTGGTCCCGCGCCTGCGCCACCTGGGGCGAGGCGCTGCGCGAGGAGATCCGGATCAAGCGGCTGCCGCGCCGCGCCAAGCAGGCCCTGGCCGCGGGAAGCGGGGGCGCCGCGGCCTCCTAGACCAGGCGCTGCACCGTCCACAGCGCGCCCACCGCGGCGATGGCCAGGGAGACGGCCCGCTCCAGGCGCCGCCGCGGAACGCCGGCGCGCGTCGCGCCCTGGAGCACGGCCAGGGCCAGGACGATGACGGCGACCTGGCCCGCCTCGACGCCCAGGTTGAACGAGAGGAGGGCGAGCAGCCGGCGCCCCTCCGGCCAGCCCAGCTCCGAGAGCACGCCCGCGAAGCCGAGCCCGTGCAGCAGTCCGAAGGCGAAGACCACGGCCAGGCGCAGCCAGCCCACCTCGCGCCGCAGGAGGTTCTCGACGGCCACGTAGACGATGGAGGCGGCGATCAGCGGCTCCACCACGCGCGCGGGCAGCGACACCACGCCGTGAACGGCCAGGCCCAGGGTCAGGGTGTGCGCGGCGGTGAAGGCGGTGACCTGGGCGAGGAGGGGGCCCAGGCGGGGCGAGAGCAGGGCCAGGCCGAGCACGAACAGCACGTGGTCGAGACCCGCGGGCAGGATGTGCGTGAAGCCGAGGACCAGGAACCGCCGCGCGGTGGACCACCAGGGCGGGGGAGCCGCCTCGCGGAGGGCGATGGGCCGGCTGGTGCCGCCCCTCTCGAGGACCTCCTCCAGGCGCCGCACGCCGTCGGGGCCCACCACCATGAGCCGCACCGGCGGGAAGGCGCGGGAGGCGAAGAACCCCACCGTGCGCGCGCCCCGGGGGACCGCGCCCGTGAGCCGCGCCACCAGGCCCAGCGCGCTGGGCAGCGCCTCGGGCGGGCGCTCGATGCCGCGCTCGGGCAGGGTGACGGCGAAGGGCACGGGCTGCTCGTCGAAGCGCACGCGCAGCCGCCGCTTCAGCAGGTCGCCCAGCCGGCCCACCAGCTCCTCCTGCGCCGCGGGCGGGAGCCGCGCGATCTCCGCGGCCAGGGCCGCGGAGTCCGCGGAGGAGTCCACCCCCAGGGCCAGCGCGTCGAGGTCGCAGGCCACCTCCACCGCGAAGGTGCCGTCGGCGCGCAGGCCGACGGTGACGTCGGTGAAGGCGAAGTCGTGCGCGCCGGCGGCGGGCGCGCGCGCGAGGAGGAGGAGGAGGGCCGGGAGCGCGCGGCGCATCTGCGCCGCAGCTTAGCAGCGGGCGTCGGGGCTATGCTCGCGGCGCGTGAGCGCCCCCCGCGGCCGCCTCGGCCTCTTCGACGCCACCATGATCGTCATGGGCGGCATCGTGGGGGCCGGCATCTTCATGAACCCCTACGTGGTGGCGCGCCGGGCGGGCACGCCCGCGCGCATCCTCCTGGCCTGGGTCCTGGGCGGGCTGGTGGCCCTGGCCGGAGCCTTCATCTGGGCGGAGCTGGCCGCGCGCCGTCCCGCCGCGGGCGGGCAGTACGCCTACCTGCGCGAGGCGTTCGGGCCGCTGCCCGCCTTCCTCTACGGCTGGACGCTGCTGCTCGTCGTGCAGAGCGGGGGAATGGCCGCGGTGGCCATGACCTTCGCGCGCTACGCGCTGGACCTGGCCGGGGGCGGGCCGCGGGAAGGGGCGGTGGCGGCGGCGGCGCTGCTCGGCCTCACCGCGGTGAACTGCCTGGGCGTGCGCTGGGGCAGCGGCGTGCAGAACGCGCTCATGGTCCTGAAGCTGCTGGCCATCGGCGGGCTGGTGGCCTTCGGCCTGCTGGCGGTGCCCTCGGCGTCCGGCGCGGCCGCGGCGGCGCCGCCCGGGCTCGCCTCGCTGGGGGCCGCGCTGGTGCCCGTGCTCTTCGCCTACGGCGGCTGGCAGACCGCCACCTTCGTGGCCGCGGAGATGCGCCGGCCGGAGCGCGACCTCCCGCGCGGCCTGCTGCTGGGCATGGCGGGCGTGGTCGCCGTGTACCTGGCCGTGAACGCGGTCTGCGTGCGCGCGCTGGGCGCCGACGGCCTGGCCGCCACCACCACCCCCGCCTCGGACGTGATGCGCCGCGCGCTGGGGGAGCCGGGCGCCCGCGCCATCGCCCTGGGCATCGCCGTCTCCACCCTCGGGTTCCTGAGCCAGTCCATCCTCACCGCCCCGCGCGTGTACTTCGCCATGGCCGCGGACGGCGTGCTCCCGCGCGTGATCGGCACGCGCCACCCGCGCACGGAAGCGCCCGTGGCCGCCATCGTGCTGCAGGGGATCGTGGCCACGGTGGTCGCGCTCTCCGGCCGCTACGAGCAGATACTCAGCTACGTGGTCTCCGTGGACATGCTGTTCTTCGCGGCCACGGCGGCCGGCCTCTTCGTCCTGCGCCGCCGCGAGGGGGGCGCGCCTCGCCACCGCGTGCCCGGCCATCCCTGGACCACCGCCGCCTTCGTGGCCGCCTGCCTGCTGGTGGCGCTGAGCGCGGTCCTGGACGCCCCCGCCAACACCGCGGTGGGCCTGGGCATCCTGTTGAGCGGCGTGCCCGTGTACCACCTCTGGCGGAGGAGCGCATGACGCGCGCCATGGCCTCGGAGTACATGCACTGGGCCAAGACCCGGTCCGCGGCGCGCTACAACCTGGCCGTCAGCGGCGTGCCCGACGCGACGCTGCGCGACCTGCCCGTCTCCCTCGACGACCTCGCCCTCACCACGCCGGGGTCGTACGGCTACCCGCCGCTGCAGGAGCGCCTGGCCCGCCGCCTGGGCGTGGGCACGGACCGGGTGGTGGCGGCGGCGGGCACCTCGGGGGCGAACTACCTCGCCCTGGACGCGCTGCTCGCGCCGGGCGACGAGGTGCTGATCGAGGAGCCGACCTACGAGCTGCTCGTGCGCGCGGCGGAGCACCTGGGCGCGCGCGTGCGGCGGTTCGCGCGCCGGGCCGAGGACGGCTTCGCCCTGGACCCGGCGGCGGCGGGGCGCGCGGCCACGCGCGACACGCGGCTGATCGTGATCACCAACCTCCACAACCCGTCCGGCGCGCTGGCGGGCGAGGACGCGCTGCGCGAGGTGCAGGCGGTGGCGCGCGGCGTCGGCGCGCGCGTGCTGGTGGACGAGGTCTACCTCGAGACGCTGTACGACACGCGGCCCTGGCGCACGGCCTGCCACCTCGGCCCCGAGTTCGTGGCCACCTCCAGCCTGACCAAGGCCTACGGCGTGAGCGGCCTGCGCTGCGGCTGGATCGTGGCCGAGCCCGCGGTGGCGGAACGCCTGTGGCGGGTCTTCGACCTCATGGCCGCCACCGGCGCGCATCCCGCGGAGCGGCTGAGCGTGATCGCGCTCGACCACCTGGACCGGCTGGCCGTCCGGCCCCGCGCCCTGCTGGCGGCGAACCACGCGCTCTGGCGCGGCTTCCTGCAGGGGCGCCGCG
>DATBIO010000295.1:0-5490 GCA_036556965.1 Vicinamibacteria bacterium | reverse complement strand
CCACCTGCCAGCGCTCGCTCCTCTGGGCGCTGGCCCACGCCGACGAGGCCTACGCGTGGGCCTCGCGCTTCGGGCGGGGACGCGCGCGCGAGCACGTGGCCATGTTCCGCAGGGAGGACACGCTGAGCCTGCCCGACGACGTGCGGCAGGCGCTGGATCTCCTTTGCGAACGGGTGGCCGCGGCGGGCTTCGGGCCGCGCGTGGCCGAGGTGTCCATCGTGGACGGGCTCGCCGCGGACGCGCTTCCGACGGGCACCGTGGCATAGGCGGCCCTGGTGGCGATCTACCGCATCGACGCCGACGAAGAAGGAAGGTCGCGGATCGCCGCCCTGGCGCGGAGCGAGGCGCCCTCCCCCGACGCGCCGCTGCCCGCCTCCTCCGTCTACTTCCGGGAGTTCGCGCCGGGGACGTTCCTGGACTGGCACCCGGCGCCCCGCCGCCAGGTCGTCGTCCTCCTCTCCGGCCAGCTCGAGAACGAGTGCGGGGACGGCCAGGTCCGCCGCTTCGGGCCGGGCGACGCCCGCATCATCGAGGACACCACGGGCGGGGGCCACACCACGCGCGTGATCGGCGACCAGCCGGCGGTGGTGGCCGTGGTGGCCCTCGTCCCCGAGCGCTGAGCGCGGCGGCTAGCGCCGCCGGTGCAGGTGTCCGACCTTGCCGCCCACGGTGGCGAAGGGGGTGTGCCGCTCGAGATGGACGAGGCCGCCGTCCCGGTACAGGACGGAGACGATCCGCTCGACGCCGCTCCCACGGCCGATCCAGGCCAGGAGGGCGTCCGTCACCGCTTCCGGGGCGAGGGCACCGACGCTCGGGCTGGCCACCACGGACAGCCGCGGCGCGCCGTCGTCGTCCTCCGACTCCACCAGCTGCCAGTCGCCGGGTCCGCCCCCGAAGCGGGCGGGAAGGACCTCGTCCACCAGCCGCTCCAGGTCGGCGTCGGCCAGGGACATCCCGCCGATGGTCAGCTTCTCGAAGCTGCGCAGCCGCTCCACGTGCGTGGTCCAGCCCTCGGCCTCCAGGGGACACCCGCACGGGCGCGCGCCGAGGTCGGCCTCGTCGCCCACCGAGGCGTTGATCAGGACCAGGGGCGCCGATGCCCGCAGCGACGTGACGAGGAGCGCGCGCGGCGGCAGCCCGGCGTCGGCGGCGCCGGGGCCGGGCTGGATGACGGCCCGCAGGTCGTGCAGGAAGTGCATCTCGCCGGCGCTGCGGGGGGCGAGGCACCCGTAGGCGAGGACGCCGCCCGCCTCGGTGCAGCCGAACAGGCTCGAGGCCTCCGCGCCCGCGCGCGCCACCGCGGCCAGCCGCGCCTCCGTGACGGGCTCGCCGCCCAGGGTGAAGCGGGCGCCGCGCAGGTCCACGCCCGCTTCCGTGGCGGCGCGGCAGACGCGGGCGCCGAGGCTCGCGTAGCAGTTCACCAGGGGCACGCCCCCGCCGCGCAGGGTGTCGGCCATCCAGCGCACCACCGGCATGGGGTCGTCGAGCGGCACGTGCTCGGGCCGGGGCATGCGTCCTCCGGCGGCGCGCATGGCCCAGCGCAGGCTGCGCTCGGCCCACCGGTACCGCGGATGGAGACGATCTCCGGGCCCGACGGGAGAGAACCATCTCCGGAAGGGCGCGCCCGACGCGGCCTGGCGTATGGCCATGGTCAGGAAGGCTCCCCCCGGCACGCGCCAGGCGGCGTGCTGCCAGGAGCCGGCGCCGCGCGCGGCGACTTCCAGGCAGGCGTTCATCGCCTGTTCCTGCACGGACTCGAGGCCGAGGGCCACCACCGTGCCCAGTCCGCGGCTGCCGCTGCTGGTGGCCACCACGTGCGGCACCACGAGGGGGTTGCGCAGGGAGGGAAGGTCCACCGGGAAGCTCGCGGCCCCGCGCACCACCGGGCGCCGCCCCTTCAGCTCGTCGCCCGTCAGGTAGACGCCGCTGCGGAAGAGGGCCAGGAGCGCGGCCTCCAGGCCGTCCCGCCGCACGAGGGCCTCGAGGTCGCCGAGCTCGCAGCCGGCCAGGGAGAGCAGGCGGGCATACGGGCTGCCGGGCCGGGAGAAGACCACGCGCCGTACGAGCGTGAGGAAGTCGTCGCCGCGCCGCGCCATCCGCTCGCGGACGGCGGCGCGCGCCCGCTCCGGGCGGATGGGGTGCCGCAGCACCGCGGGCAGCGCCCCGAAGAAGCGGGCGGCCTGGACGGCCTCCGCCAGGGCGGCGGGGATCACGCCCATTGCCGTCCCGGCCGACGAGCGGAGGCCACGGCCCGGTCCGTCAACGAGGGAGGAGGGACTCTCCGTACTCGCCCTCGGGGTCGCGGGCGGTGTACGGGCACACGTCGCGGAAGGCACAGCCCCCGCAGGCCATCCAGGACGGCCGCGCGGGGAACTCGTGGCGGCGGATGCGCGCGGCCGTGTCGCGGACCAGCGCGGCCGTGGCCTCCGCCTGCTCGAGGGTGGGCTGCCGGCCGCCGGCCAGTCCCGATTCGAGGAAGCGCAGCTCGACGCGCCGCGGCAGCCGGCCCGTGGTGCGCAGGTGGGCCAGCGCGTAGACGTCGAGCTGCCGGCTCTCCCGCGCGCGCTCGTCCGCCTTCTTCTGGTCCTCGACGTGGCCGGTCTTGAAGTCGAGGATGGTCACTCCCTCCTCGCGCTCCGCCACCAGGTCGTAGCGGCCCTGCACGCGGTTCCGGCCCTCGTAGAACGCGAACTCCTGCTCCGCCGCGGTGACGGGCAGGGGGGAGCGCTCCTCCTGCTGCCGGAAGCGCCGCAGCAGCTCCTCGCCGGAGCGCAGCCGGTGCTCCTCGTGCTCGCGGGAGAGGAAGCCCTCGGGCACCCAGGCCGCGCGGAAGGCGGCCAGCAGCTCGTCCTCCCCCGGCATCCGCCCGGCCAGGCGCGCCCGGAAGTGCTCCTGCACCGCCTTGTGCACGGCGGCCCCGAAGACCACGCGGTGGTGCACCAGGATGGGCACGCGCAGGCGATGCACGTAGCGGTACTTCAGCGGGCAGGTCTGGTAGTCGTCGATCTGCCGGAACGAGAGGTGCAGGACCTCGTCGTCGGGGATGGGCGCCGGTGGCGCCGCCGGCTCGGGCGGCAGGGGGGCGTGGCGCAGGATGGCCTCCCGGGCGTCGCTCTTGCGGGGCAGGGGCGGCGGCCCCGGCAGGTCGAGGGCCTCCACCACGAAGCGCGACGCCTTGCGCGCGCGCAGCGTCCCGTAGTCGGCGGCGGAGGTGAGGAGCAGCTCCTCCTTGGCCCGCGTCATGGCCACGTAGAAGAGGCGCCTCTCCTCCATGAGGTGGTGGTCGGAGGGGGCCTCGGGCTCGCGCAGGAGCTCGGGCGGCAGCTCCAGCGCGTCGCGCCGGCGCCGGAGGGGGAAGCGCTGCTCCACGCAGCCCACCAGGAACACCACCGCGAACTCCAGGCCCTTGGCCTTGTGCACGGTGAGCACGGAGACGGCGTCCTCGTCGGGGTCGGCCTCCGCCACCGCGGGGTCGTCCCCCGCGTCGCGCAGCAGCCCCAGGTGCTCGACGAAGGCCCCCACGCGGTCGTGCTCGGCCACGTCGCCGTAGGCCTTCACGATCTCGAAGAAGCGGGCGACGTTCTTGACCCGGGCCTCCGCCTCCGCGGAGGCCTCGCGCGTGAGCCGGCCCAGGAGGCCCGAGGACTGCAGGTAGAGGTAGAGGACCTCCCCCGTGCGGCGGTCGGGCACGTGGGCGGCCGCCTCGTCGAGGTGGCGCAGCAGGCGCGCCGCCGCCTCCCGCGCCTCCCCGCCCACGCCCGCGAGGTCCTCCGCGCCGGGCAGGGCGCGCAGGACCTCGAGCAGGGGCCGGCTGTGGCGGGCGGCGAACCGGTTGAGGCGCGTGCGCTCCCCCTCCGGCATGCGGTAGAGCTCGGAGCCGAGGAGGTGGTGCACGGAGACCGAGTCCTCGGGCTGGCTGAGCGCGCGCAGGAACGACACCAGCACGCGCACCTCCTCGCGCGCGTAGAGGCCGCGGTTGCCCGTGAAGCGGTGCGGGATCTCGCGCACGTTGAGGGCGCGCAGGAAGGGGTCGGCGTCGTTGTTGCTCCGCACGAGGATGGCCAGGTCGCGGGGCCGGTGGCCCGCCTGCAGGCGGCGCGCGACCTCTTCCGCCACCCCGTCCGCCTCCGCGGACAGGGTGTCGAAGTGCAGGTGGCGCACGGGCGCGCCCTGCGTGCGCGGCGAGCGCAGGCGCTTGTCCACCCCCGCCGCCGCCTCCAGCCGGAACGGGTTGTTGTAGGAGATGAGGCGCGCGGCGGCGTCGAGGATGACCTGCGTGGACCGGTGGTTGTCCCGGAGCACGACCTGGCGCGCGTGCGGGTAGTGCGCGCGGAAGGCGAGCAGGTTGCCCGCCGCCGCCCCCCGCCAGCGGTAGATGGCCTGGTCGTCGTCGCCCACCACCGTGATGTTGGCGTTGGCGCCCGCCAGCAGCCGCACCAGCTCGAGCTGGGCGTGGTTGGTGTCCTGGAACTCGTCCACCAGGATGAAGCGGTGCCGGGCCCGGAGCGTCTCCAGCAGGGCCGGGCGCGCGCGCAGGAGGGCCAGGGCGCGCGCGATCTGGTCGCCGAAGTCGGCGGCCCCCGCCTCCGCCAGCAGCCGCTGGTAGGCACCGTAGAACGCGGCCAGCTCGACGTGGCGGGCGGCCTCGTCCCTCTGCGCCTCGTCCGCCGCGGCCGCCGCGCGCGCCGCCGCCGCCGCCGCGTACGCCTCCGGCGACACGTCCTCGTCCTTGGCCCGGCTGACCAGGTTGAGCAGGGCGAGGAGGTGCCTGGTGGGATCGCCCAGCGGCCGGAAGCGCTGCAGGGGCAGCTTCCACAGCCGCTCGCGCAGGAAGATCACCTGCTCGGCGGCGGTGAGCACGCGGAACTCGGGATCGAGCCCCATCTCCAGCCCGCCTTCGCGCAGCACGCGGTCGCCGAAGGAGTGGAAGGTGCCGATCCAGGTCTCCGCGTAGCCATAGGGGATGAGCTGGTCCACCCGCTCCGCCATCTCCGCCGCCGCCTTGTCGGTGAAGGTGAGGGCGAGGATCTCCTCCGGCCGCGCCTGCTTGCTGGAGATGAGGTGGGCGATGCGCCGCGTGAGCACCGTGGTCTTGCCCGTGCCCGCGCCCGCGATGATGAGGAGCGGACCCTGCCCGTGGAGCACGGCCTCCTGCTGGGGCGCGGAGAGGCCCTCGAGACTGCGGTCTTCGGCGGGCGGGGCGAGGATCGCGCTCACCATCGGGCCAGTATCGGGGCGGGCCCGGACGCGGGGGGTCCGTCGCCGCCTACGGGGCCGTCGCGCGGTGCGCCACGGCGCCTCCGCACCAGCGGGTGAGGGTCTGCGCGGTGTCGTCCAGCACCGCGTCCAGCCGCGCCCCGGGCAGCGCGGCCGGGGCGTAGACGACGGCCAGCGCGCGCCGCGTCTCCAGCGTGACCATGGTCCGCGCGGAATCGGCGCTGGGGTTGCCGAAGGGACCGTCCGCGTCGGCGAGGGTGGGCCGGCCCTCCA
>DATBIO010000294.1:0-11383 GCA_036556965.1 Vicinamibacteria bacterium | reverse complement strand
AGTTCAACGACGGCCTTCTCACCCGCGCCGCGGCCATGGTCGAGGTCCTCCAGCGCCTCGCCGACGACCGCAAGGTGCCCGGGCCCGCGGTGGAGGCGGTGCGGCAGGGGTCGTACGGCTACCTCGAGGAGGAGCGCCTGCGCAAGTTCGCGGAGAGCCCGGAGAAGCACTTCCTGCTGCGCACCATCCTCAATTTCTTCACGCCGCTCTCCCCCGAGGGCCTGCTGCACGAGCTCCGCTACGAGGAGCGCCACGACCGGCGGCGCTTCCTCCTCTCCCTCCTCGAGTCGCAGGGGGCGGAGGCGCGCGCCGTGGCCCTGCGGCGCCTGCAGGAGATGACGGCGAGCGGGGAGACGCCCGACCCGTTCTTCCTGCGCAACCTGGTCTACCTGCTGCGGCTGATCCCCCGCGCGGCGGGCGAGGGCGAGGCCGACGTGGAGGCGGTGGTGCGCGCGGCGCGGCCGGGGCGGCTGCCCAGCCTGATGAAGGAGGCCCTCACCTGCCTGGGCAAGCTCAAGGGCGAGCGGGCGGAGGCCGCGCTGCTGAGCTACCTGCGCAGCTTCGAGGGCATGCTGCTGCGGCCGGAGAGCGCGAGCTACAGCAAGGAGGAGGTGGGCCAGCTCCTGGAGCGCACGCTTAGCGCGCTGGCCCGGTGCGGCTCCAAGAACGCGGTGCGCGCGGTGGTGGAGCACGGCCTTCGGGAGCAGCCGGAGCTCGGCACCACGCGCGCCCGCCTGGCCGAGCTCTCCGGCCTCGACCTGGCCGGCCACCCCGAGGCCGCGGCCCGGCTCCTGGCCACGGTGCGCACGGAGCTTCCGCGCGGGATGCGGAGCTTCCTCGTCAACAAGAAGCGGAACGAAGGGCTCCACCACCTCGTGACCGCGCTCTCCGGCACCACCCTGCCCGACGTGCAGGCCCTGCTGGGCGAGGTGGCCACGCGCTTCCCGGCCGAGGAGTTCGGCCGTGCCGCCGCCCGGGCCGTGGGCGACATGGCCCAGCGCAGCGGCCCGCGCGGGCCCGCGCCCGTCAGCCTCTCCGGCGACCTCGAGCTCTTCGGCCTGCCCATGCTCCTGCAGGGCGTGGCCGAGATCCGCGCCACGGGCACCCTCACCCTCTTCGACCAGGGCGGCCGCGTGCTGAGCGTCATCGCCCTCGAGGGCGGCCGCGTGCGCTCGTGCCAGACGGGGCCGCTGCGCGACCGCGAGGCCTTCTTTCAGCTCTTCGAGAAGCCGCTCCCCGGCCGCTTCGCCTTCGTGGGCAGCCGCGAGGGGGAGGAGCCGCCCCCGGACGCCCACGAGGTCACGCCCCTGATCCTGGAGGGCCTGCGGCGCTACGACGAGTTCCGGCGGGCGCGCGCCCTGGTGCCGGACGGCGTCGTGCTCCTGGCCGCGGCCCCCGGGCCCGTCCCGCTTCCCGACGAGACGGAGGAGCCGATGGTGCGGGCGCTGTGGGAGCGGATCACGTCGGGGGCCACCCCCCTCGACTGCGAGGCCGACTCCACGGTGGACTCCTTCCGCGTGCGCCGCCTCCTCGCCCACTGGCTCGAGCAGGGCGCCCTGGCCCAGAAGTAGCCGCGGGGAGCGGCGGCACGGGCCGGAGGACGTCCGGCCCGTGCCGATGTCAGGCGTCGCCGGTCAGAAGTAGAGCTTCAGCGCGAGCTGTATCTGCCGGGACGCGCCGCTGTCCCCGGTGGGGAAGCGCGTGGAGGTCAGCACGCCCAGGCTGGTGCTGCCGACCGACGCCGTGCGGCTGGGGAGCCCCACCCCGAAGTTGGGATGGTTGAAGAGGTTGAACACCTCGGCCCGGATCTCCAGGGTGGTGCGGCCGAACCGCGTCTTCTTGGTGAGCGACAGGTCGGTGTTGAAGAACGACGGTCCGATGATCGCGTTGCGCGGCAGGTTGCCCATGTGGAACACGCCGCCCGGGGAGACGGGCAGGGCGAACACGGAGGCCGGCGTGCAGGAGCCCGCGATGCGGGGGTCGCACACCTCGTTCGAGAACCAGTGCTCGGGCCGCCCGTCCACCACGATGGTGCCCACGAGGTCCGGCCGCAGGTTGGGGTTGCCGGTGAAGGTGTTGATGTTGGTGACCACGGTGATGGGGTTGCCGCTCTGGCCCTGGCTGATGACCCCGATCTGCCAGCCCTCCAGGAACTTGTTGCCCCGGAACGGCAGCTCCCAGATGGCGCTCAGCACGTACCGGTGCCGCGCGTCGTAGTCCGAGTCCGCGTAATCGCCCGCCAGGTTGAAGCTGTCCTGCACCACCACGCCCTGCGAGCTCAGCGAGTTGGTGTCCCGGGAGTGGGAGAGCGTGTAGGAGCCGTTGAGCTGCAGGCCGCCCGAGAAGCGCTTCGTGAGCTGCAGCCAGAGGGCGTCGTAGCGCGAGTAGCCGAGGCTGGTGACTTCCGTGATGTTGCCCAGGGTGGTGCCCGGGAGGATGGGGCTGCTGGCGGCCAGGCGCGGATAGGGGCGCGCTCCGTTCACGAACTGGTTGATGTTGCGTGACACGCGCAGGTGCTCGCCCTTGGACCCGAAGTAGCCGACCATCAGGGCCGTGTCCCTCCACAGCTCGCGCTGGACGTTGAGGTTCCAGCTCTGGATGAGCGGGTTGCGGAAATCCTCGTTCACCGAGCTGGGGGCCAGTCCCGCCGGCCCCGCCGTGTCCAGCGCGTTGTCGAGCTTGATGGCGCCGGTGAAGGCGAGGGGCGTGACGAGGGGAGGGTTGGCGGAGGTGGGCGTCACCATGTTGGTCACCGGCTGGTCGCTCAGGAGCGCGTAGGCGGCGCGGACGGACGTGCGGCCGTCGCCGAAGGGGTCCCAGATCACGCCCACCCGGGGCTGGAAGTTGTGGGTGTTCCCGTAGATCTTGTCGCGCGGCCCGCCCTGGCCGGCACGATAGAGCGAGACGGTGTCGGGGTCGAAGTACACGAAGCGGTCGGCCGAGTCCGTGGGCGACAGGTTGAGGTCGTAGCGGAACCCCAGCTCCAGGGACAGGTTCGAGCGCACCTTGAAGTTGTCCTGCGCGAAGAGGCCGAAGGCCTGCTGGGTCACCTCGCTGGCGATCTCGCCCAGCGTCACCGTGAAGGCGCTGCCCAACCCCGCCTGGAAGGCGGGCAGGCTGGGGTAGGTGAAGGTGCCGCCGTTGGTCTGGAAGTTCTCGTTCCGGAAGCGGCGGTACTCCCCCCCGAACCTGAACGAATGCCGCCCGCGCAGGTAGCTCAGGGTGTCGGAGAGGACGAAGGTGGTGTCGATGCGGCCCTGGGGGAAGTTCGAGGGTCCCCCGAAGTTGAGCCCCACGCCCTGCACGGTGATCTGGGGCAGCACCACCGCCTCGTCGATGCCGTTGTCGATTCCGAAGTCGGCCGGGTTCAGCGCCTGGTTGGGGGCGAAGGTGATGTTGATGCGGTTGAACCCGAAGCGCAGCTCGTTCACCAGGCTGGGGCCGAAGATGTGCGTCTGGTTCAGGGTGCCGATCTGCCGGTTGGAGCTGCGGGTGTCGCCGAAGCCGGGGATGGTGTTGCCCTGCAGGTTGGGCTCGCCCCGCTCGTCGCGCTGGTAGGCGTAGTAGGCGTGGAGCCGGTCGTTGGCGCCGAGCTGGTGGCTGAGGTCGCCCGTGAACTGGTCGATGTCCACGTTGGCGGTGCCGGTGCCCACGAAGCGCGGGGCGCCGGTGGCGCTCACCGCGTTGGCGGTCGGGATCAGGGGCAGCAGGTTGCGCACCACGGGGTCGACCACGGCGGCGCGCTGGGCGTCGCTGAGGACACCGCTGTTGAAGTCGAGCTGCTGGCGCTGCCGCAGGCCTTCGTAGGTGACCAGGAAGAACGTCTTGTTCTTGACGATGGGCCCGCCCAGGTTGGCCCCGAACTGGTTGCGCTTGAAGGGCGACTGGGGCTGGCTCTCGGGGTTGAAGAAGTTGCGCGCGTCCATCGAGTGGTGGCGGAGGAAGTTGAAGACCTCGCCGTGCAGGTCGTTGGTGCCCGACTTGGTGGCGATGTTGACCACCGCCCCCGAGCTGCGCCCGTACTCCGCGCTCAGCGTGGAGTTGTCCACCTTGAACTCGGACACCGTGTTGATGGAGGGCTGGAAGGTGATCTGGTTCTGCACCTGGTCGTTCAGGTTGATCCCGTTGATCATGAAGTTGACGGTGTCCTCGCGGTTGCCGGCGGTGTTGAAGGCGAACGATCCCTGGCCCCGGAGGGGGGCGGTCAGGAACCCGTTCTGCTGGGGCACCACCGAGCCGGGTATGAGCAGGCCCAGGTCCACGAAGTGGCGCCCGTTGAGGGGGATCTCCTGCACGGTGCGCTCGTTGATGACCTGCCCCACGGAGGTGGTGGTGGACTCGATGGGCGGGGCCTCCGCCACCACGGCCACCTCCTCGCTCATGTTGCCCAGGGCCAGGCGCACGTTGTGCACGACCACCTGCGCGACGGCCAGGCGGATGTCCGTGAAGACGCGCGTCTGGAACCCGTTGGCCCTGGCCTCGAGGCGGTAGAGCCCCACGGGCAGGGAGACGATCTGGTACTGACCGGTGCGGTCGGAGACGCTGGTCCTTTCCTCCCCGGTGGCCTGGTTGCGCAACACGATGTCGGACCCGGGAACGACGCCGCCCTGCTCGTCGGTGACGGTTCCCCGGATCCCCGCGGTGGACTGCGCTACGGTCGTGGAGGGAAGGAGGAGCAGCGTCACCATCGCCAGCGCGGCCCTCAGGCCACGCCGCAGTGTCGTGAGCATCGATTCCTCCTCAGTGTGCTTCGACGGGAGTTGCCCCAGTGGCTC
Source organism: Vicinamibacteria bacterium (assembly GCA_036556965.1). Taxonomy (GTDB): domain Bacteria; phylum Acidobacteriota; class Vicinamibacteria; order Fen-336; family Fen-336; genus DATBIO01. The sequence continues at coordinate 6,608 of DATBIO010000294.1, read as the reverse complement.
GAGCGGCGCACACCAAGCCGATGACCCCGGCGTGCGCCGAAGCAGCGGCCGAATGGCGCTGCGGCTCGCGGGAAGTGGGTCGAATGCCCCGGTGCGTGCAAGTGGCGTTCCCCTCGAGCCGCGATCTCGCTTGCCAGGGAAAAGCGTCGCGTGGACGCGAACTTCCGCTATGACAAAAGGCGTTCGGCAGCGCGACGATCCACGGCCTTGGATTTGCGCTACGAAAGCGTGTATCGACGGCATGGACTCTGGCGCCCTTGAGAGCGGAGCGCTTTCTCGACGCTCGATCGCTCCGCCTCTCCGGGGACCGATAGAGTGTTCCCAGGAGGTCCGCCCGTGGCTCGCATCGCGGTACCCGCGTCCCTCGAAGCGCTCGTCGATCGGCTGGCCGAGACGGCACCGTCCGCCCTTCCCGTGCTCAGCCTGTACCTCGACGCCCGGCCCGACGCCCGCGGCCGCGACCACCATGGAGCCTTCGTCCGCAAGGCGCTGAAGCAGCGGGGGGAGAGCTACCCCCCGCGCTCGCCGGAGCGCGCGAGCTTCGAGCGGGACGCCGAGAACGTGCGCGCCTACCTGAGGGACGAGCTGGACCCCGCGGCCAACGCCGTCGCCGTCTTCGCCGCCGAGGCCTCCGGCCTGTTCGAGGCCGTCCAGCTCGAGGCCCCCATCGAGGAGAGCCGGCTGCACGTCGCCGCCACACCGCACATCTACCCCCTGGCCCGGCTCCTGGACCGGTACCCGATCTACGCCGCCGTGGTCACCGACACCAACCAGGCCCGGATCTTCGTCTTCGGCCTCGGGGCCCGCCTGAGCGAGCGCACGGTGGCGAGCCCCAAGGTCACTCGCTCCGAGGTGGGCGGCTGGTCCCAGATGCGCTACCAGCGGCACGTCGACGACCAGCACCGCCAGCACGTGAGGGACGTGGTGGACGCTCTGGAGCGCACGGTGCGCGAGGAGGGCATCCCCCACGTGGTCCTGGCCGGCGACGAGGTCGTGGTGCCCCTCCTGCGCGACCTGCTCCCCGAGGCCCTGGCCACCCGCGTGGTGGACGTCGTGCGCCTCGACCGCAAGGCGCCCGAGCGCGAGGTCCTGGAGGCGACGCTCGAAGCGCTGCGGCGGCACGAGGCGGGGACCGAGGCCGAGCGCGCAGCGCAGCTCCTCGACGAGTACCGCGCGGGCGGCCTGGCCGTGGCCGGCCTGCGCGAGACGGAGGCGGCCCTGGAGCGCGGACAGGTGCACGAGCTGCTGCTGGCGGCCGACCCCAGAGCCGTGCGCGTGGTGGACGACGACGAGGGCTCCGGGCCACCGGACGCGCGGCCGGAGCCCTCGGAGGCCGGGGACCCGGCCGAGGTGTCGGACCGCCTCGTGACCAGGGCCCGGCAGACCGGCGCGCGCGTCGCCTTCGTGGAGGACGCCGCGCTGCTCGAGTCGGTGGGCGGCGTGGCCGCGGCCCTGCGTTATCGCCTACGGAACGGAGCCCAGGCATGAGCAGCAAGAGCAACGTCAACCCCGACCACTACAAGGTGGCGGGGCGTGGCCGGCAGGGCGAGGCGGTGGTGCCCGAGGTCGAGAAGAAGAAGCGCCTGGAAGAGGACGTGGACGCGCGCGACCGCAGGCGGGCGGCCAAGCCCGGCCCGCCGCGGCGCCGACGCAAGCGCTAGGCGCTCACTCGGGCCAGAGCGCGCCCGCGCGCGCCACCAGGGACGCGAAGACCTCGATGCCGTCCCACAGGTTCTGCAGGCGCAGGTTCTCGTTGGCCGCGTGCTGGTTGTTGTCGTGGTTCACGATGGGCACCCCCACCACGGGGCTCCCCGTCACCTCGGCGAACACCCGCATGGGCACGCTGCCCCCGAGCGTGGGCAGCCGGATGAGCGGGCCCGTGACCTCCTGCATCGCCGCCACCAGGGCGCGGGCCGCGGGCAGGTCCATGGGCGTGCGCGCGGCGGGATAGCCGTGGCCCCACTCCAGCCTCACCACGCGCGGGTGCGCGCGCCGGAAGTCGGGCGCGGGCTCGTCGTGGACGACCGCGTAGCCGAGACCGCGCAGGTGCGCCTCCACGCCCTGGCGTAGCTTCGCGGGCGTCTGCTCCGGCACCAGGCGGAAGTCGATGGAGGCCCGGGCCTCGGTGGGGATGGCGTTGGCCGCGCCCGCCCCCACGCGTCCGGCGGAGACGCCGCGGACGTTGAGCGCCGGCAGCATCAGCCGCTCCACCAGGCGCGCGCCGCCCGCCTCCGTGGCTCCCAGGGCCAGGACCGCGCGCAGGTCCGCGTCCACGTCGGGGACCTCGGCCAGCGCCGCGCGCTCGCTGGCCGTGGGCTCGCGCACGTCGTCGTAGAAGCCGGGCACGAGGATGCGCCCGTCGCGGTCGCGCAGGGCGCCCAGCAAGTGCGCCAGCTCGACGGCGGGGTTCGGCGCCCAGTTGCCGTAGTGGCCGCTGTGGAGCGCGCGCGCCGGGCCGTAGAGCGTGATCTCCAGGTCCGTGGTGCCGCGCGCCCCGAAGAAGACCTGAGGCCGGCGCGTCTGGTGCACGGGCCCGTCGCAGAGCGCCCAGGCGTCGGCCTGCAGGAGCTCCCTGTGCGCCTTGAGCACCGGCTCCACGTGCGGCGAGCCCGCCTCCTCCTCGCCCTCCAGGAACACCTTCACGTTGACGGAGAGCGGCACCCTGGCCGCGTCGAGGGCGTCGAGGGCGGCCAGAAGGGCGACGATGGGCCCCTTGTCGTCGCTCGCCGAGCGGGCGTACAGGCGCGCCTCGGGCGGGAAGGGCGCGGCCACCGCGATCTCGCGCCCCCCGTCCTCCAGCGCCTTGTCGCGCAGCAGCGGCGTCCACGGGCTGCCCTGCCAGCGGCTCTCGTCCACGGGCTGCCCGTCGTAGTGCATGTAGAAGAGCAGCGTGCGCCGGGCCCCCGGCGCCCGCCGCTCGCCGTAGACCGGCGCCGGCCCGCCCGCCCCGTCCAGGAGGCGCGCCTGGAAGCCGCGGCGCTGCAGCAGGCCGACGAGGTGATCGCCGTTGCGCCGGATGTTGGCGGCGTCCGTGGCCAGGTTGGGGATGGCGACCAGCGTGGCCAGCTCGCGCACGATGGCCAGCTCGTGGGCGGTGCGCCAGGCGCGGACCTGGTCGCGCAGCGGGGTAGCGGCGGCGGCGGCGAGGAGGACGGCGCCGAGCGCGGTCACGAGCGCAGCCGCTCCAGGAACCTCCGGATGCGTGCCGCGTTGGCCCCCACGTCGCTGCGGCCCACGCGGCTCTTCGAGCGCACGTCCACCCGGCTGCCCGCACCCTCCGGCCGCACCCGCACCACCACGTCGTCCTTGAACCCGAACCACGTCGTGGTGTCCGTGGCCTCCAGCCGTCCCCCCGCGGGGTCCGCCTCCACCACCTCCCAGCCCAGGTCCTGCGCCACCTGGCGCGCGCGCGCCACCACCTCGGCCGGCGGCGCGGGCAGGGTGATCGGGCCCAGGTCGGGGTAGCCCTTGCGCTGCTGCGCGGCCACCTCGGGGCCGGGGTGCTCGACGGGGTTCGGCGCGTCGCGCCGGAGCGGCGCTATGGCCACGAAGCGCGGCGGGTCCTCGGTGTCCGTGGTGATGTCGTGGATCAGGGGCAGGGCGTGCACCTTCTGCATGAAGCCCAGCGGCACGGCGAGGGCGGCCAGCGAGCCCGCCAGGGCGGCGCCGGCCAGGGGGCGCGCTCCCCCGCGCACCAGGGCCGCGATGCTCACGAGGGCGCCGGCGATGGCCAGGTAGGCGACCCAGCGCAGCAACGTCAGCCCCGTCCGGAAGTGCCACACGCCCAGGCGGGTGCCGGGGCCGGCGGCCAGGAGCACGACCAGCGACGTCCCCGCCACCGCCACCGCGGCGAGGGCCAGCGCGCGCCCGCTCATTGCCTTCCCTCGAGGAGTGCCTCCAGGCTCATCCACGCGCGCAGCATCTCCGCCACCTCCAGGTCCACCATCGTCCGCCCCTTCCCCGCCAGGGTCAGCCGCGCGCCGCCCACCGTTCCCAGGCGTCGGAAAGGCACGCCGCGCGCCCGCGCCCTCTCCTCCAGCCACTCCGGCTCGCGCGTGCTCACCACCATGCGCGAGGGCGACTCCGCGAAGAGGAGCGCGCCCTCCACATCGCCGAGGTCGAGGCGCGCGCCCAGGCCCGGCTCTTCCCCCGCGAAGCAGCACTCGGCCAGGGCCACGGCCAGGCCGCCGTCGCTGGGGTCGTGGGCCGAGCGCAGCCGCGGCGCCGCTTCCGCCATGAGCTCGTGGAGCCGCTTCTCGGCGGCGAGGTCCAGGCGGGGCGGACGTCCGGCCACGCGCCCGTGCACGACCTTGAGGTACTCGCTGCCGCCGACGTCGGCGGCGGTGGCGCCGAGCAGGCAGACGGCGTCGCCCGCGGCCACGAACCAGCGGCGCAGCACGTGCTCCGCCTCCTCCAGCAGCCCCACCACCCCGACGATGGGCGTGGGGTGGATGGCGCGGCCGTCCGTCTCGTTGTAGAGCGACACGTTGCCGCCGGTGATGGGGACCTCCAGGGCGCGGCAGGCCTCGCCCATGCCGCGAATGGCCATCACGAGCTGGCCCATCACCTCCGGCTTCTCCGGGTTGCCGAAGTTGAGGCAGTTGGTGGCGCCGATGGGCACCGCGCCCGCCGCCGCCACGTTGCGGCACGCCTCCGCCACCGCCAGCTTCGCTCCCTCGAAGGGGTCGAGCCAGCAATAGCGCCCGTTGCCGTCGAGGGACATGGCCAGCGCGCGGCGCGTGCCCTTCACCCGCACCACCGCCGCGTCGGAGCCGGGACCGGTGACGGTGTTGGTGCGCACCGTGCTGTCGTACTGCCGGTAGACCCAGCGCTTGTTGGCGACGTTGGGCGAGGCCAGCAGGCGCAGCAGCGTCCCCCCGAGGTCGCCGGGGAGGGCCAGGGCGGCCACGTCCTCCTCGCGCGCGGGGTTGCGCGGCTCCACCCAGGGCCGGTCGTAGAGGGGCGCCTCGTCGGTGAGGGCGGCGTTGGGTACGTCGGCCGCGGGCGCTCCGCCGTCGAGCACGCGCAGGCGCCCGTCGCCGGTGACGGAGCCGATGGGCTCGGCGTGCAGGTCCCACTTCTCGAAGACGCGCTGCACCTCGGCCTCGCGCCCCTTCTCCACCACGAGCAGCATCCGCTCCTGGGACTCCGAGAGCATGACCTCGTAGGCCGACATCCCCGTCTCGCGCTTGGGCACGCGGGCCACGTCGATGACGATGCCCGTGCCCGCCCGCGCCCCCATCTCGCTGGTGGAGCAGGTGAGCCCGGCCGCCCCCATGTCCTGGATGCCGACCACGGCTCCCGTCTTCATGGCCTCCAGGCAGGCCTCCAGCAGCACCTTCTCCATGAAGGGGTCGCCCACCTGCACCGTGGGCCGCTTCTCCTCGCTGCCCTCGCCGAACTCCGCGGAGGCCATGGTGGCGCCGTGGATGCCGTCCCGGCCCGTGCGCGCCCCCACGTAGAAGACGGTGTTGCCCACCCCCGCCGCGCGCCCCAGGAAGATCTGGTCCTTCCGGCAGAGCCCGAGGCAGAAGGCGTTCACGAGCGGGTTCTCGCGGTAGCAGTCGTCGAAGGCCACCTCGCCGCCCACGGTGGGACAGCCGAAGGCGTTGCCGTAGCCCCCGATGCCCGCCACCACCCCGGCCAGGATGCGGCGGCTCCGCGCGTCGTCGGGCGGCCCGAAGCGCAGGCTGTTCATGACCGCCACCGGGCGCGCGCCCATGGTGAAGATGTCGCGCAGGATGCCCCCCACGCCGGTGGCGGCGCCCTGGTAGGGCTCGATGAAGGACGGGTGGTTGTGCGACTCGATCTTGAAGACGGCGGCCAGCCCGTCGCCGATGTCCACCGCCCCCGCGTTCTCGCCGGGCCCCTGCAGCACGCGCGGGGAGGCGGTGGGCAGCGTGCGCAGGTGCACGCGGCTGCTCTTGTAGGAGCAGTGCTCGGACCACATCACGGAGAAGAGGCCGAGCTCGGTGAGGTTGGGCTCGCGGCCCAGGCGGGCCACGATGCGCTGGTACTCGTCCGCGCTGAGGTTGTGCTGGGCGAGCAGCTCCCGGGTCGCGGCCATCGACCCGATTCTAGTGCGGTTGCCGCGCGCGGGACGCGGGGCGGGGCGGCGCTACTTGGCCTCGCGCCAGGTGCCGTGCTTCTTGAACTTCCAGGTCCCGCCCTGGTTCACGAGGTAGGCGTCGGCGCGCGAGAGCGAGCCCATCATCTGCGCCTGGACCTGGAGGATGGCCAGCTTGCCGTCGTGGGCGCCCCCGAGCACCTTGCACTCGGCGGGGCGCATGGCCGCGGCCAGGCCGAGCAGCCCCGCGAAGAGCTTCATGGCGTCCTCCCGCGTGACGGGCTTGCCCGCCTCCTTCGACATCTCGGCGAGGTCCTGGTCCGTGGGCAGCTTGCCCTCCTTCTCCAGGAAGGCCTCCACGGACTTGGGGTCGTCCGGGTTCACGGGCAGCGGCGTGCACTCGCTGGCCAGGTAGGCCTTGCCGGGCGCGCCGCCGCCCGCGCCCAGCTTGGTCGCGCTCTCGGCCAGGACCAGGGGCGGCTCCACGGGGAAGCGCTTCTTCACGGGCGCGTTGAACTTGATGCGGTACTGCACCTGGTGG
>DATBIO010000293.1:0-24916 GCA_036556965.1 Vicinamibacteria bacterium | reverse complement strand
AGGTGACGCTATCACGGGCGCCCGGACGTGTGGCGGAGGCCGCGCGCGCGGTTGCCGGCCGCGGGGGCCGGAGGCTACCATCGCTCGTTCCGCACGCCCCCCAGGAGGTTTCCCTTGAACTTCGGCCTGAGCGAGGAGCAGCGGCTCCTCCGGAAGACGGTCCGGGACTTCGCGGAGGCGGAGATCGCGCCCCACGCGCGCGAGTGGGACGAGAAGCAGGAGTTCCCGCGCTCCGTCTTCACGCGGCTCGGCGAGCTGGGGCTGATGGGGGTGGTCTGGCCCTCCGAGTACGGCGGCTCGGACATGACCACGCTCGACTACACCATCGTCATCGAGGAGCTGTCGCGGGTGGACGCGGGCGTCGCCCTCTCCGTGGCCGCGCACAACAGCCTGTGCTCGGGCCACATCGCCCTCGCGGGCTCCGACGAGCAGAAGAAGAGGTTCCTCACCCCCCTCGCCCGCGGCGAGAAGGTGGGCGCCTGGGGCCTGACCGAGAACAGCGCGGGCTCGGACGCGGGGGGCACCAAGACCACGGCCGTGCGCGACGGCGACCACTGGGTCATCAACGGCTCCAAGACCTTCATCACCAACGGGCGCGTGGCGGACACCGCGGTGGTCATGGCCGTCACCGACCGCAGCCAGGGCAAGAAGGGCATCTCCGCCTTCGTGGTGGAGCGGGGCACCAGGGGCTTCCGGGCGGGGAAGAAGGAGGACAAGCTCGGCGTGCGCTCCTCCGACACCTCGGAGCTGGTGCTCGAGGACTGCCGCGTGCCCGCCGCCAACCTCCTGGGGCGCGAGGGCCACGGCTTCATCGACACCCTGCGCATCCTCGACCGGGGACGCATCGGCATCGCCGCCTTCTCCCTCGGCATCGGCCAGGCCAGCCTCGAGGCCTCCATGCGCTACGCGAAGGAGCGGCGGCAGTTCGGCCATGCCATCGCCGAGTTCCAGGCCATCCAGTTCAAGGTCGCGGACATGGCCACCGAGGTGGAGGCGGCGCGCCTGCTCACCTGGCGCGCGGCCACCCTGCGCGACGAGGGCCACGAGCACACCGCGCAGTCCTCCATGGCCAAGCTCTACGCCAGCGAGATGGCGGTGCGGGTGGCCCTGGAGGCCATCCAGATCCACGGCGGCTACGGCTACGTCAAGGAGTACGCGGTGGAGCGCTACCTGCGCGACGCCAAGCTCGGCACCATCGGCGAGGGCACCAGCGAAGTGCAGCGGCTGGTCATCTCCCGCGAGCTTCTCGGCCTGCGCGGCATGGTCCGTTGAGACCGGGGGGGGCGGCCCGGACCGGGGCGGCCCTCGCCCCGGAGACCGTGCCCTCGGCCACCCGGCCGTGAGCGCCTCCACCACGACGACCGACGACCTCGTGGCGGGCGTGCTGGCGGGAGACGTCCGGGCCATCGCGCGGGCCATCACCGTGGTGGAGGACGGCCGTCCCGAGGCCCCGGCCCTGCTGGGCGCGCTCTTTCCCCACGCCGGCCGCGCCCTCGTGGTGGGGGTGACGGGGCCGCCGGGGGCGGGCAAGTCCACGCTGGTGGACCGCCTGGCCGGCCACCTGCGCCGCCAGGGGAAGACGGTGGGTGTCGTGGCCGTGGACCCCACCTCGCCCTTCAGCGGCGGGGCCATCCTCGGCGACCGCATCCGCATGCAGGCCCACGCCACGGACCCCGGCGTCTTCATCCGCTCCATGGCCACGCGCGGCCACCTGGGCGGCCTGGCCGCCTCCACCGCCCACGTCGTCACCATCCTGTCCGCCTCGGGCAAGGACGTGGTGCTGGTGGAGACGGTGGGGGTGGGCCAGGACGAGGTGGAGATCGTGGGCGCCGCCGACATCAGCCTCGTCGTGCTCGTGCCCGGCCTGGGCGACGAGGTGCAGGCCCTCAAGGCGGGGATCATGGAGATCGCCGACGTGTTCGTGGTCAACAAGGCCGACCGGGAGGGCGTGGAGCGGGTGGTGGCCGAGATCCAGAGCATGCTGTCGCTGGCCAGCGCGGAGGGCACGCCCCCCGCCATCGTGCGCACGGTGGCCACCGCGGACGAGGGCGTGGCCGAGCTGCTGGCGGAGGTGGAGGCCTTCCGCGCGCGCGCGGGCGCGCAGGGCGTCTTCGCCCGCAAGCGGCGCTTCGCCCTGCGCCGCCAGTTCGAGGAGGCGCTGGCCGATCGCGTGATGGCCCAGGTGCGGGCGCGCGCCCTGCCCGCGGCCGAGCTGGAGGCGGCGGTGGACCGCCTGGCCGCGCGCGAGACCGACCCCTTCTCGGCCGCGGACGAGGTGGTGAGGAGGCTGGGCTGGTGAAGATACTGCGCATCGACCACCTGGGCATCGCGGTGCCGGCCCTGGACGAGGCCGTCCGCGCCTACGAGGCCCTCGGCTTCCAGGTGGAGGCGCGCCACGACGTGCCCACGGAGAGGGTGAAGACGGCCTTCCTGCCCGTGGGCGAGTCGCACCTGGAGCTGCTCGAGCCCACCGACCCCTCGTCCGTGATCGCGCGCTTCCTGGAGTCGCGCAAGGGCCTCCACCACGTGTGCGTGGTGGTGGAGGACATCGAGGCGGCCATGGCCGAGCTGCGCGGCAGGGGCGTGCCCCTCCTCGACGAGCGCCCGCGGCCAGGGGCGGGCGGCTGCCGGGTGGCCTTCGTCCACCCGCGCGCGGCGGCGGGGGTCCTGCTCGAGCTGAAGCAGGAGGCCTGAGGTGGAGCTGCGCCTGGGCGACGTGCGCGTCCGCGTGCTGAGCGACGGCCTCTTCTCCCTGGACGGGGGCGCGATGTTCGGCGTGGTGCCGCGCGCGCTGTGGGAGAAGACCGACCCGCCCGACGAGCGCAACCGCGTGCGCCTGGGGCTCAACGTGGCCCTGGTGGAGACGGCGGGGAGGCGGGTGCTGGTGGACACGGGCATGGGAGACAAGTGGAGCGACAAGGAGCGGGAGATGTTCGCGCTCGACCGCTCCGCCACCCTGGCCACCAGCCTCGCCTCCTGCGGGCTGGGTCCGGAGGACATCGACGTGGTGGTCAACACGCACCTGCACTTCGACCATGCCGGGGGCAACACGGTGGCCGGCGGAGGGCCGCTGGTCCCGGCCTTCCCGCGCGCCCGCTACGTGGTGCAGAAGGGCGAGTGGGAGGACGCCCGCCGGCCCCACGAGCGCAACCGGGCGTCGTACCGCCCCGAGAACTTCGTTCCGGTGGCGGAGCGGGGCCAGCTCGACCTGGTGGAGGGCGAGACGGAGGTGGCGCCCGGCGTGCGCGTGGTACCCGTGGGCGGCCACACCGCCCACCACCAGGCGGTGCTGGTGGAAGGCGGGGGCGCGGCCCTCTTCGTGCCCACGGACCTCGTGCCCACCACCAGCCACCTGCCGCTGCCCTTCATCATGAGCTACGATCTGTTCCCCGTCGGGACCCTGGAGGCCAAGCGCCGCTGGCTGGCGCGCGCGGCCGACGAAGGCTGGTGGGTCCTCTTCTACCACGACCCCCGAAGACCGCTGGGGAGGATCGGACGCGCCGACGGGCGCTTCGTCGTGCGCGAGGGTGAGGCATGAGCGAGAGGACGAGGGCGGAGATCGGCGTCATCGGCGGCAGCGGGCTCTACGACATGGACGGCTTCGGCGACGTGGCCGAGGTGGAGGTGGCCACCCCCTTCGGGGCGCCCTCGGACCGCCTGGTGGTGGGGACGCTCGAAGGCCGGCGCGTGGCCTTCCTGGCCCGGCACGGCCGCGGCCACCGCCTGCTCCCCTCGGAGGTGAACTACCTCGCCAACGTGTACTCGCTCAAGAGCCTGGGAGTGGAGCGCGTCCTCTCCGTCTCCGCGGTGGGCTCGCTGCAGGATCGCTACGCGCCCCTGCACATGGTGGTGCCCGACCAGTTCGTGGACCGCACCCGGCGGCAGCCGTCCACCTTCTTCGGCCGCGGGCTGGTGGCCCACGTGGCCTTCGCCCATCCCTTCTGCGCGGGGCTGCGCGCGTCGCTGGGCGCGGCCTGCGCGGAGGCGGGGGTCACCCACCACATGGGCGGGACCTACCTGTGCATCGAGGGACCGCAGTTCTCGACGCGCGCGGAGTCCGAGCTCTACCGCTCGTGGGACATGGACGTCATCGGGATGACCAACGCCACGGAGGCCCGGCTCTGCCGCGAGGCGGAGATCTGCTACGCGACCCTGGCCATGGTCACCGACTACGACTGCTGGCACCCAGGGCACGACGCGGTCACCGCCGAGCAGATCCTCGCCAACCTCGTGCGCAACGCGGCCGCGGCCAAGGCCGTGATCCGGTCCGCCGTGCGCCGGCTGTCCGCGGGGGAGCGCGGGTGCGAGTGCGCGAGCGCGCTCCGGTACGCCCTGGTCACCGCCGCCGAGCTGGTGCCGGCGGAGGTGAAGCGCGAGCTGCAGCCGATCGTCGGCCGCTACATGCCGTCATGAGCCCCCGCCGCGGGTGTGGGCGCTGAGGGGACACGTGTCCATCCTGGTGGTGGGGTCGGTGGCGTACGACACGGTGGAGACGCCCTTCGGCACCGCGGAGCGCGTGCTCGGCGGCAGCGCCTCCTTCTTCGCGGTGGCGGCCTCCCTCTTCGCCCCCGTGCGCCTGGTGGCGGTGGTGGGCGACGACTTCGGGGAGAAGGAGCTGGCCGCCTTCGCGGGCCGCCCCATCGACCTCGAGGGGCTGGAGCGCGCCGCCGGCGCCACCTTCCACTGGCACGGCCGGTACTCCTTCGACCTCAACAGCCGGGAGACGGTACGCACCGACCTCAACGTGTTCGAGCGCTTCCAGCCCCGGATCCCGCCGGCCCACCGCCGCTCCGAGCACGTCTTCCTCGGCAACATCGATCCGAGCCTCCAGGCCAGCGTGCTGGACCAGGTTGAGCGGCCGCGCCTGGTGGCCTGCGACACCATGAACTTCTGGATCGAGCGCACCCCGGAGGAGCTGCGGCGCACGCTGGCCCGGGTGGACGTGCTGCTCGTCAACGACGCCGAGGCCCGCCAGCTCTCCGGCGAGTGGAACATCGTGAAGGCCGCGCGCGCCGTGCGCGCCATGGGCCCGCGCACGCTGGTGGTGAAGAAGGGCGAGCACGGCGTGCTCATGTTCAGCGACCAGGGCTCCTTCGCCACCCCCGCCTATCCGCTGGAGGAGGTGTTCGACCCCACCGGGGCGGGGGACACCTTCGCGGGCGGCTTCGTGGGGTACTTGGCGGCGGCGCCCGTCCTGGACGAGGAGGCCCTGCGGCGCGCCGTGGTCATGGGCTCCACCCTGGCCTCCTTCTGCGTCGAGGCCTTCAGCCTCGACCGCCTGCTCCGCCTCACGCGGGCGGAGGTGGACGAGCGCTTCCGGCTGTTCAAGAGGCTCACCCACTTCGAGCCGGTGTAACGTAGAGGGCGATGTCGTCCAAGCCCGCGCCCGCGCCCGCGCGTGAGGAGACCCCTCCCGAGTCGCTGGCCCGCGTGGAGCAGTCGCTCTACCAGAGCGTCCTCCAGATCAAGGAGCAGCGCGGGCTGGAGCGCCTGGGCATCGCCTTCTACGACGCGGAGACCACCATCCAGTGGGCCTACAACGGGGACGCGTGGTTCCACGCCGCCTCCACCATGAAGCTGGCCGTCCTCCTCGGGGTCTATCGCCAGGTCGTGGGCCGCGAGCTGGGCCTCGAGGAGCCCGTGCACGTGCGCAACAAGTTCACCAGCATCGTGGGGCGCAAGCCGTTCAAGCTCGAGCTCAGCCGCGACGCCGACCCCGAGGTCTACGCCCAGCTCGGACGGACCATGTCCGTGAAGGAGCTGGCCTACCACATGATCACGACCTCCTCGAACTTCGCCACCAACCTGCTGGTGGACGTGGTGGGCGTGGAGGCGATCCAGGCCGCGCTGCGCGAGCTGGGCGTGGACGGGGTGACCGTCCTGCGCGGGGTGGAAGACCAGGCCGCCTTCGAGGCCGGCCTCAACAACGAGGTGACGGCCAACGGGCTGCTGCGGCTCCTGCGCCAGGTGGCGGACGGGCGCGCCTTCTCGCCCGAGGCCTGCGCGGACATGCTGGAGATCCTGCTCGACCAGCGCTTCAAGAGCGGCATTCCCGCGGGGCTGCCCCGCGCCGCCCGCGTGGCCCACAAGACGGGCAACATCTCCACCGTGGACCACGACGCCGGCATCGTCTATCTCCAGAACCGGCGTCCCTACGTGCTCGTGATCCTGACCCAGTTCTCGGGCGAGGGCCCTCGCCCCCGGGCGGTGGCCGAGCTTTCGCGCGACATCTTCGCGTGCCTTTCGGGCATGGGCCGGTAGCGCTTGGCGGAGACGGAGGCCGGGCTCAAGGTGGTGGACGCGGGGGCCCTCGAGCCGGAGCTGCGCGCGCTGCTGCGCCCGGGCGAGCTGGTGGAGGACGTGCACGGCCGGCGCCACCGCCTGCCGCGCTATTTCTACGAGGTCCCCTCGCACGAGGCGGCCTCCGAGATCCGGCTGTCGCCGCACTTCGGCCTGAACGAGTTCCTGCTCGTGGACCTGCGCGAGCACGTCCGGCTCCGCGCGTACCCGCGCTACGTGCCCTGCGCGGTGCGGCTCCTCGCCTTCTACCTCGAGCACCTGCGCACGGCGGTGGGGGCCCAGGTGCACCTCGCCGTCAACGGGGGCTACCGGTCCCCCGCCCACCGCCTCGCCGCGGGCGCCACGCCGCACATGTGGGCGACCGCGGCCGACATCTACCGCGTGGGGAGCACCGTCCTCCGCGACCGCACCAGCATCGAGACCTACAGCCGCCTGGTCGAGGAGCTCTCGGACGACCTGTGGGTCATGCCCTACGGACCCGACGTGGGCCAGGCCGACGACCACGTCCACCTGGACCTCGGCTACCTGGTGCTCGTCCCGCGCGAGATGGGCGAGGGGGAGCCGGACGACCGCGCGTCATCCGTGTTCGAGGAGCGCCGGCGCGGGGACCGCCGGGGCTGGCCCGCGGCCCCGACCCTGGCCGGCATGGACGCCGACCCGTCGCAGCCCCACTAGCCCCGCCCCCCGCGCCTCGTCCCGACGCCTGGCCTGATTCCTGCTTCATCGAAGGCCGGCCGTCCACGCCGCCCGGAGGCCCCGCGCGCAACCGGCGTCGCGCGGCGGCTTTCCGGGAAGGCCGCTCGCCACGCCCGCGTGCCTTTGTAGAACGTGCAGGAGAAAGCGAAAGACCGGAAGAAGGAGACGTGGCGGGCCGCGCTCGGCGACCGTCCGGCGACCGCTGCCGCCGGCGGGCCGCGTCGGCGCCGCCCGCGGACGCGGCGGCTCGGCATGCCCGCGATCGGCATGGAGTCGGAGTTCAACGTGGTCCTGGACGGCACCGAGATCGATCCCCGGAAGTACTGGGGACGGCCCACCGCCTTCATCGACCGGCCCCTGCTCGTCCGCGAGCGCAGCTCCTACCAGCTCCCCACGGGCGGCGCCGTCTACTTCGACCGCGGCGTCATCGAGGTGGTGACGCCGGTGATCGAGCTCGCCCCCGGCTGCACCGCGCGCGTGGTGCGCAACCTCTGGGAAGGCATCGGCTTCGTGCGCGGGCAGCTGACGCGCTGGGGCGCGGAGTCCGGCCACGACGTGCGGCTGGTGGCCTACAGCGCGCACTACAACGTCTCCTTCGAGCTGCCGCGGCGGGCACGGTCCCGCGACCGCAACGCGGGAGCCCTGGCCCTCCTCCTCGCCCACATCCTGCCCTTCCCCCTCGCCCTGGTGGCGGCCAACCGCCGCTCCACGGGAGTGGGGGTGCGCCCGCGCGGCGACCGCGTCGAGATCACGGTGGACTTCACGCCGGACCCCGGCCTGATGATCGCCGCCGCCGCGCTGGTGGCGGGCGTGGTGCGCGAGGTGATGTCCTGGCCGTCCTATGCGCTCTCCGTCCTCGACCGGCGGTCCCTGCCCACCATCGCGGGCGTGGTGCCCGGCCCGCACACCACGCGCAAGGGGTGGCTGACCAAGGACCACCACTACGTGCAGAGCCCTTACCGGTGCGACGTGGACGCGCCGATCTGGCGCACGCGCGACGGCCGCACGCTGTCGCTCCGGCGCGTGGCGCGCGAGGTCGCCTGGCCGTTCCGGCGCTCGATCCGCCGGTGGTCGGACCCCTTCAGCTTCAGGCTGCTCTTCGCGGTCCTGGACGGCCGCGCCCGCTCGCTCCTGGAGCTCCCCGACCGGCCCGCGGCCTACGAGGACGTCGGACGGTCGTGCGCCTGGGGCCGGGTGCTGCCTGCCTTGGTGCAGACCCGCTTCGCTCCCGGCGCGACCCCGCTGGCGGCCGCGCCGCCCGCGCGCCCCGTGCCCGCCTCATCGGGCAAGGGCGCACACGTCCCGGCCCCTGCGCCACGGCCCCCCGCGCTCGTCGCGGCCCCGGCGCAGCGGCTGCGCGCCCCGCGCGTCGCGCGCCTCGCCCCCCGCGCCGCGCCCTCCGCGGCCACCGTCACCGCCTCCGGCCTGCGCGGGACCCGGCCCCCGGTGCTCGAGCAGCCCAGCCCGCGCGAGCGGCGCATGCCGAAGGGCGTCGCGGCCGAGCGTGGTGGGAGGACGAAGGCGCCGGTTGCCGGCGAGCGGCGCGCGGGCGATCGTCGCCGCCGGCCGCGTCCCGTGCCGTTCCCCGACCGCCGGCTGACGCGCTCCGCCTACGAGAAGGTGTTCCTCAAGCTCGTGTCCGGCCAGCGCCTGAGGATCGGGCGCTACACCTACACGCCGGTGGGGATGAAGGGCTGGTTCCAGGCCGTCTTCCGCCGCGACCAGGACGGGACGGAGCGGGTCCTGAGCATCGACGACCTCCGCAAGCGCATGGACTCGTGGCAGGCGTGAGAGGGGAGGCTTCCCGGGCTTCCGGGGCGGCGACAGCTAGACGAGGTTGGAGCCGGACTCCAGCATCGTGTTCACGATGGTGAGGAGCTTGTTCGCGGTGAAGGGCTTGTTGATGTACATGATCGCGCCCGACTCGAAGCCCTCCGCCAGCGCCTCGCCCCCGCCCTTGGCGGTCAGGAATATGACGGGCATCTCCCGCAGCCGGGGATCGTCCTTGATCTTCCGGCAGACGGTGAAGCCGTCCACCTCGGGCATCATCACGTCCAGCAGCACGAGGTCGTAGCGCTCCTTCTTCAGGATCTCGAGGGCCTCGTTCCCGCCGCTGGCCGTGGTCACGTCGAAACCCTTCCCTTCCAGGATGCTCTTCTCGAGGTTGCGGATGTGCTCGTCGTCGTCGACGACGAGGATCCTCTTGGCCATCACGACCTCCCGGGGTCTCGGCTCTCGAAGGGTGCCGGGATTCTAGCACCGAAGACATCGAGCATTGACTCGAGCTCCCAGAGGAAGAACCAGAGCACTTCGGGGCGCGACTCGATGGCGCCCAGCGCGTCGGCCGCCTCCATCAGCGCGCGCGCGGCGCCGGCGGCGCCTTCGCCCGCGCGCTCCCAGCGGTCGAGCCAGCCGCGCACCAGGTTCTCGTCCCCGTCGTCCCAGGACGCCTCGCGCGGGCGCAGGAAACGGCGGGCCAGGGCGCGGTCGGCGCGGCCCCGCCCGAGCGCGCCCGCGGGCGCCGCCCGCCCGCCGGCCACGGCGTGCAGCGCGCCCAGCCGCCGCGCCAGCAGCGACAGGTAGGCGCCGTGGGCCGAGGCGTCGCGGCCGAGCGCCCGGCGCACGCGCGTGACCAGGGGGTGGACGCGGGCGCCCTTCACGGGCCGGCGGAACGGCCGTGGAGGACGTCGGCCACCGCGCGCGCGGCCCGCGCGGAGGCGCCGCCTCCGCCGAGGCGCCGGCGCACCTCGTCGAGCCCGGCGCGGACGGCGGCGCGCTTCTCCGCGTCGTCGAGCAGGGCGAGCGTCTCCCCCACCACCGCCTCCGCCGTGAAGTCCGACTGGATGAGCTCGGGCACCAGCCGCCTCTCCGCGATCAGGTTGGCCATGGCCACGTGCGGCACGCGCACGAGCCGGCGGCCGAGGGCCCACGTCACCGGCGACAGGCGGTAGACGACCACCATGGGCGCGCCGAGCAGCGCCGCCTCCACGGTTGCGGTGCCGGAGGCGAGGACCGCCGCCGTGCAGACGGAGAGCACCTCGTGCGCGCGTCCCGAGACCACCGACACGCAGTCGCCCGCGCGCGCGCGCAGCGAGCCGGGGTCGAGGGAGGAGGCGGCGGCGAGGACGAACTGCAGGGCGGGCCGCTCCTCGCGCAGGCGTCGCACCGCCTCCCCGAGGGTCGGAAGGTGATGCTCGACCTCCTTGCGGCGGCTTCCCGGCAGCAGGGCGAGCACGGGGCGGTCCGGGTCGAGGCCGAGGCCGCGCAGGAAGGCGGCCCGATCCGGCGCCGGCTTCACCAGGTCGACGAGGGGGTGGCCGACGAACGTCACGGGGACGCCCTCCGCGCGGTAGAGCGGCTCCTCGAAGGGGAAGATCACGAGCATGCGGGCCACCGTCTCGCGCAGCGCCCGGACGCGTCCCCGCTTCCACGCCCAGACCTGGGGCGACACGTAGTAGACGACGGGGACGCCGCGGGCGTGCAGGGCACGCGCCAGGCGCAGGTTGAACCCGGGGTAGTCCACCAGCACCGCGGCCCGCGGCGGGTCCCGCGCGACCTCGGCGAGCACCTCGTGGAACAGCCGCCGGAAGCGGGGGAGGTGGCGCACCACCTCGAGCAATCCCACCACGGCGGTATCCCGCACATGGGCGAGCAGCCGGCCGCCCGCGCGGGCCAGGTGGTCGCCACCGAGGCCGAAGACCTCGAGCGAGGGCAGGTCCTCGCGCAGGCACCTGAGCATCTCCGCCGCATACAGCTCCCCCGAGGGTTCGCCGGCGGAGACGAGCAGCCGCATGGAGGCCGGCCAGTATAGTCGTGTCCTCCACGCGCCTCCGTCCGTCCTGACGTGGCGACTCCGGCAACTCCTCCCGGCGATGCGTAAGCGATTGCCCTGCCGGCGCTTCGGACGGAGAATGAGCCGGGACCCTGCGGCACGTGGATTGCTTTGCCGCAGGGCGGACGCAGGTGCGCCCCCTTCCTGGAGGGAACGACGATGCGGGGAGAGCGGGTCCTGGCGGTGGCGGTCGGCATCCTCTGCGCGAGCACGGCCTGGGCGGAGCGCGCGCAGCAGCGGGGCGGTGGCGGGTTCGGCGCCCGCGGTGGTTCGGGCGCCCGGGGCGGGGGACACTCCGCGGCTGTCGCGCGCCACCCCTCGTCGCAGGCCGGGGCGCGTGGTGTCGCGGTGCCTCGCACCCAGGCCCAGCTACGCCATCCGCGCGCGGGCACGGGGACGGGCTACTTCCGCCACGGCTATCCGTACCATCCCTACTATCCGTACTACCCGTACTACGGTTACGGCTACGGCGGCTATCCCTACTACGGGTACTGGGGCTGGCCCGCCTACTGGGGCCTCAGCGTCGGATTCGGGTACGGGTACGGCTACGGAGCTGGGTACGGCTACGGGCCCGGGTACGGCTACGGCTACGGGGGCGATGCCTACAGCGCCGGCTACGCGGCGGCCAGCCGGTCGGCCTCGCTGCGGGTGCTGGTGGACCCCGTGGAGACCCGCGTCTACGTGGACGGGTACTACGCGGGCATCGTGGACGACTTCGACGGGATCTTCCAGCGCCTCAACGTGTCGCCGGGCCGGCACGAGATCTCCCTGAAGCTGGAGGGCCACCGGACCCACCACGTCCGCCTCTACGTGGGCGAGGACCAGACCGTGAAGATCGAGCACCGGATGGCACCCGGCACGGGCGAGGACCGCGTGGAGGCGTCCGGCCAGCCCGTCGACGAGGCGCGCTACGAGGACCGTCCCCGGCCCGGGGAGGCCGCTGGCGAGGAGGTGCGGTCCTACGGCGAGCCGGGGACGCTGAACCTCGACGTCCGCCCCGGCGACGCCACCGTCTACCTGGACGGCGAGTTCCGCGGCGAGGCGCGCGCGCTGCGCGGGCTGCGCCTGCCGCCGGGACGGCACCGCGTCGAGATCGTGCGTCCGGGCTACCGCACGGAGGAGCGCGAGGTCGAGGTGCGGCCGGGCGACACGGCCGACCTGGCCGTCGACCTCGAGCGGCGCTAGGCGGCGGGACCCGCGCGACGGCCGCGCGCTACTCGCCGAGGGTGGTGCGCGGCAGCTGTCCGGGCTTGTAGAGCTGCTGGTAGATGCGGCCGGCCACGGTGGAGGCCAGGTGGCCGCTGCCGGGCCGCACGAAGACCACGGTGACGATCTCCGGCCGGTCGGCCGGGGCGTAGGACGCGAACCAGCCCACCCCCGCGCAGGTGCCGGTCTTGCCCGCCACGATCACGTCCGGGTCGAAGGCGGTGGCCGCGCTGCCCTCGTTGACGGCGCCGAGGAAGCCGTCGGTGAGGCCACCCAGCACCGTGCCCGCGGGCAGCCGCCAACGCTCGCGCGGCACGAAGCCGGCCGCGGGCGCGAGCTGGGGCTGGTAGACGATGCCGCCGTTGAGGGTGGCGGAGAGGAGGACGGCCAGCTGCACGGCGGTGGTGGCCACGCCCTTGGCGTGGCTGGATACGTGGCCCACCCGGCTCGGGGCCACGAACCCGGGCAACCGGCCCGGCGTCTCCGTGCCCACGTTGATGCCGGACAGCGTCCCCAGGCCCATCAGGGACGCGTAGCGCTGCACGGTGTCGTAGCCCAGCCGCTCGCCGATCCACTCGAAGTAGGGGTTGCAGGAGACGGCGAGCGCCCGCCTCAGGTCGATGGGCCCGTGGCCGGGCCAGAGCCAGCAGCCTCCCGCGCAGTCGTGCGTGGTCTCCGGAGTGATGACGCCCTCCGTCAGGCCGGCGACGGCCACCACCACCTTGAACACGGAGCACGGCTGGTACGCGTGCTCCACGCCCAGGCTGGGGTTGACCACCGTGATGACGCGGCCCGTGTGCGGGTCCATGGCCACCACCGCGCCGCCCAGCCCGCCCAGGCCGCTGCGCGCGGCCAGGCTCACCGCCGTGTCGGAAGGGGAAGCGCTGGTGGGGAGGACCACCGCGGGGGGCGGGGGGGGCGTGCGGCGGCGCGCGCGCGTGGACTTCCGCTTGCGCGCCGCGGCCTCGGACTCGAAGGCGGTGGCGAGGAGGAGGGCACAGACCAGCATCGTCCCCGCCCGGCGGCGTCGCATCGACGCAGAAGGTAACACAGCCGGTTGAAGCAGGCGCGGGGGTCCAATAGACTCAGCCAATGCTCCGCTCGGGTGTCCTGGGCATGGCCTTGCTGGTCCTCGCCGCGCGCCCGGCCCTGGCCTGGCCGCAGGCGGTGTCGGATGCCCTCGCCGTCACGGACGGGGCCCACTTCCTGGTGGGCGAGCTGGCCCGGATCGACCTCGTGCGGCGGGCGCTGGCCGTGAAGCCGGACGGCGAGAAGGGTGAGATCGAGATCGGCGTGACCGCGGAGACCCGCCTCACCTCCGGTGGCCGCGCCATCCGCATGGAAGACCTGCGCGGCGGCGATCGCGTGGCCGTCTCGTGCTCGGACGCGCGCGAAGGCGAGCACGTGGCCCGCATGGTCGCCGTGCGCGGGCCGGCGCGGCGGCCCTCGCCCGCGCCCAGCCCGACGCCGCCATCCAAGTCCTGATGTTCCCGGGCGCCCGCCCTGGTGCCCGGCTGGAGGATCCCCCGATGAAGCCCGTCCGCCTGTTGCCGTCCCTGCTCCTGGCCGCCGCCTCGCTCGTCCCCGTCTCCGCCTGGGCGCAGAAGCTGGACAAGGACGCCAAGAAGTGGCTCGAAGAGGTCCAGGCCCTGATCCTCGCCGACGAGGAGAAGGCCTTCCGGGAGCTGAAGGAGAAGGACGACCGCGAAGAGTTCAAGAAGATCTTCTGGGCGCGGCGGGACCCCGACCTGGAGACGCCGGCCAACGAGTTCAAGACCGCCTACGACAAGGCGCGCGCGGAGGCCAACTCCAAGTTCCGGGTGGCCGGCCTGGAGGGGGCGCGCACCGACTGCGGCCGCGTCTACCTCCTGCTGGGCCCCCCCGACGACGTGAAGCAGCAGCCCCAGGGCGACACGCCCACCTTGCGCACTCCCGAGGTGTGGACCTTCCGCGACCGCCAGGGGATGAAGTTCAAGGACGGCCAGGTGCAGATCGGCTTCGACGCCGAGTGCCGGCTCCCCCAGGGAGAGCGCCTGAGCCAGCAGCTCACGGCGCTGGCCGAGAACAAGGTCGTCTACCCGAACCTCGACTACCGGAAGGGCTCCGACGGCCGCCTCGTCAAGCTGGCCGACCAGCTCCCCAAGCCTTCGCCGGCCACCGCCATCCTGAAGGCGCCGCGACAGGACTTCGCCGCCGACTCCGAAGAGCTGCTCTACCTGCGCGGGCCGCAGGGCAGCACCTACGTGGCCGGTCTCATCCGGGCCGCGCCCGGCGCGGTGACCGCGGCCGATGCCGCGGGCAAGAAGGTGGTCAAGGTCGTGGTCGCGGTGCAGGCCATCGACGCCGAGGGCCGGCCCACCGTGGTGAGCGAGCGCCACGTCTCGGGAGAGCCGGCCGCGGACGGGTCCTTCGCCGCTTCCTACGGGGTGGCCGTCAAGCCCGGCAAGTACACCCTGCGCGCCGCCCTCCTCGATCCTGCCACCGGGAAGGGGAGCGTCGTGGAGCGGCCGGTGGACATCCCGGCCCTGAGCGGCGTCGAGGGCCTGGTACTGCCGCCGGTGCTCATCCTCCGTGACGCCATGGAGGCGCCCGCGGCCCAGGACGACCCCCTCGGCTCGTTCCGCCTGGGCCAGACCCGCCTCGAGCCGCGCCTGGGCAACGTGTTCCAGCAGGCGGAGTCCATCCTGCTCTCCGCCTTCGTCTACAACCCCACCGTGGACCCCGCCACCGGCAAGCCCTCCTTCACCATGAGCTGGGAGGTGAGGAACGAGGCGGGCAAGCAGGTGGCGCAGGCGCCGCCCGAGAACTACGACCAGGAGCGCGGCGCCACCGTGGGGCCCGTCCCCCTCGCCAACTACGCGCCCGGGAAGTACACGGCCAAGGTGACGGTCAAGGACAACGTGGCCCAGAAGGACTTCACCGAGGACGCGGTGTTCGAGGTCGTGAAGTAGGCGCCGCCCCCGACCCTACTTGACGGCCGCGCGCAGCTCCTTGCTGGCCGTGAAGCGCGGCCAGCGGCGGGCGGGGATGCGGATGGGCGCGCCCGAGCGCGGGTCGACGCCGTTGCGCGCGCGGCGGCGGAACACGTCGAAGGTGCCGAAGCCCAGGATCTTCACCTTCTCGCCCTTCTTCAGCGAGCGCAGCACCTGCTCCACGAAGGCGTCCAGCACGCGGCCGGCGTCCACCTTGGTGAGCCCGGTCTCGCGCGCGAGACGGGCCACGACCTCTCCCTTGTTCACGCCGACGCCTCCTTTCCGCGCGTCCGCTCCGCCTGCGCGCGGCGGGAGGCTTCCGGGAGCGGCGGCTCGACCTCGAGGAGCCGGGAGCTCGTCAGGCCGCCTTCTTCTGCGCGGCCCCGTCGAGGACCTCGAGCGCGCGCTCGAGGATGGCGTCCCCGGCCTCCTCCGGCGAGGCCGCCGCGTCGGCTTCCTCGTCCTCGTCGTCCGCGGCGTCCACCACGACGCTGGGCTGCACGCCCTGGCCGTGGATGACCTCGCCCTTGGGACGGTGGTAGCGGGCCACCGTCAGCACCAGCCCGCCCTCCTCCAGCGGCACCGCCTTCGAGACGGCGGCGCGCCCGAACGTCCTCCGGCCCACGATCTCCGCGCGCCCGGCGTCCAGCAGGGCGGCCGCCACCACCTCCGCCGCCCCCGCCGTCCCGTGGTCGGTGGTGACGGCCAGGGGGCCGGACCAGGCGCTGCGCGCGGGATCGGCGGTGAACACCTGCTCGGGGACGGTGGCCCCGGTGAGCTTGCCGATGGCGCCGCCCTTCAGGAACAGCTCGGCGACCTTGACCCCGTCCGCAGGCGAGCCGTAGGCGGCCCCGCGCAGGTCGAGCACGAGGCGCGTGGCTCCCGCCCGCCGCAGCGACTCGATCTCGCCCCGGATCTCCTCCGCCGAGCGCGGGGTCACCTCGGGCACGCGCAGGTGCCCGGTCCCTCCCGGCAGCAGCCGCCCCGAGGTGGCGGGAGCGGCGACGCGCTCGCGCACCAGGGACACCTCCAGCGGCTCGGCGCCCGAGCGGTACAGGGAGAGCTTCACGATCGAGCCGGGCGCGCCGCGGAGCAGCCGCTGGCCCACGAAGGGCGAGAGGCCGCGCGAGTGGCGGCCGTCGATGGTCTTGAGCAGGTCGCCCGGCCGCAGCCCCGCCTTGGCCGCGGGCGAGCCGGCGCGCGTGGAGACGACCATCAGGAAGGAGACGCGGCGCGTGAGGACGAGCCCCACGTCGCCCTCGGCCCGGGCCGGCTGCGTGTAGGCGCGGAACTCCTCCTCGTCCAGCCAGCCGGAGTCGCCGTCCAGCGCCTCCGTCAGCCCCAGGCGCGCGCCGCCCATGGCCCGGTCCAGGTTGACCGGCTCCACGTAGGAGTTGAGGACCACGTTCACCACCTCGCCGAAGAGGGCGAGCTGGCCGTAGGTGGAGTCCCCCAGGACGCGGCCGAGCAGCGAGCCCAGCGCCACGTAGGCGACGAGGGCCGTGGAGACCAGGGCAATGGACAGGCGGGAGCGCGGACTCATGCTCGCATTATAGGGGATGGCGACGGCGCCGCCGCCCGCCGCCTAGATGCGGCGGCGGGCCCCGCAGATCTCGAGGAGGCCGCGCACGACGTCCGCCGCGGAGAGGTCGCCCAGCACCCACACCGGCGGCTCGGGCCGGCGCTTCACCAGGGTGGGGGTGAAGAGGATCTGGTCGCGCTCCGCGCTGTCGGGGTCCTGGCTGACGTCGCACAACCGGAAGCGGAAGGTCTCCGGGTCGAAGGCGGCGGCGATGAGCTGGAAGTTCTTCACCGCCCGCTGGGAAGCGGTGGAGTCGGGACCGACATAGAGGACGAGCTCCGCCCGCGCGGGGGCGGGGCCGGGAGTGGGAACGCCCTCCACCTGGTCCGGGTCGCCGACCGCGGGCCGCACCGCGAAGATCCTCTGGATCTGGAGCAGGAGGCGCGTGAGGTCGACGGGCTTGCGCACCAGCTCCGAGGCGCGCACTCCCACCGGATCCGGGTGGGCGGTGACGACCAGGGTGGGCGTGTCGCCGAGCAGGCCCTCCGCCCCCGCCTCGCGCAGCATGGCGGAGGCCGTCTTGCCCGGCATGTTGTAGTGGGCGATCACGAGGTCGTAGCGACGGCCGCGCAGGAAGCGGAGGCCGTCCTCGGGGTCCACCGCCATGTCCACGAAGTAGCCCTGGCCCATGAGGGCGGTGGCCACGAAGTCGCGGGAGTCCGGGTGGTCCTCCACGAGCAGGATGCGCCGCGGGCGGGCGTCCGGCGGGACGGCGATGAGGCGCGTGGGCTCCGGGGAGCCGTCGTCGGCGCGTCGGCGCTGGTCCACGGCCGTCCCCTCAGGCGCCCGCCGCCGCCGGCGGCTGGCCGCGGCCACGGGCCGCTTCCCGCACCGCCTCGCGCAGGCGGGTGGGCTCGATCGGCTTGCGCAGGTGGCCCTGGAAGCCCTCGGCCCCGCTGCGCTCCTCGTCCTCCGGCAGCGTCCAGCCGGTGAGGGCGATCACGGGCGTCCGCGCCACGTCGCCGGGAAGGGTGCGCAGGCGGCGCACGAGCCCGTAGCCGTCCTCGTCGGGCAGGCCGATGTCGCAGACCACGACGTCGAACCGCTCGCGCCGCGCCGCCTCGAGGGCCTGGAACGCGTTCTCCGCCGTCACCACGTCGGCGCCGTCGCGCCGCAGCACCAGGGCGGCCGCGTCGCGGGCGCCGTCGTAGTCCTCCACCAGCAGCACGCGCAGCCCCTTGAGCTCGCTGCCGCGCCTCTCGGGGCGTTCGTCCACCGGCCGCACGCCCTTGACCGCCTCCGGCTCGATGCGGGGCCCGCCCCGCCCGAGGTACATCCGTGCGGCGTGCGTCTCGTGGGCGGATCCGCGGATCTTGAGGATGCGCAGGGTGCGCTTCAGCTCGAAGTCGTCGAAGGAGTAGTCCAGGACCAGGATGGCGTCGGCGATGGTGGACAGGTAGGGCGCGGTCTGGTGCGCCTCGTGGCCGCCGGTCACGGTCTGGGTGAGGAGCGCGCTGCGGCGGTGCTCGCGCAGGAGGGAGGCCAGGCCGATCATGAACTGGCGGAAGCCCTTCTCGGAGAGGGAATGCTCGATGGAGGAGATGCTGTCGAGGACGATGAGCGAGGGCTCGAACTCCTCCAGGCGGTCGCGCAGCTGGACGAGGAGGTCCTCGAAGCCCATGGCCTCCGGATAGCGGCAGGTGATCTTCAGCAGGCCGCTCGCCTCGAGCTCCTCCATCCCCATGTCCAGGGTCTCGAAGTTGCGCAGGAGGACGGCGCGCGGCTCCTCGAAGCCCCAGTAGGAGACACGCTCCCCGCGCAGGGCGCCCGCCCGCGCGTAGGCACCGGCCAGGATGGTCTTGCCGCTGCCCGTGGGACCGCGGACGATGACGATCGAGTCGCGCAGGAGCCCGCCGTCGATCATGGAGTCGAGGGCGGAGAAGCCGCTGGAGTAGCGCTCCACCGTCCCCGCCGGCTCGGGCTGCTCGCGCGCGCCCAGCGGGAAGATGGAGAGGCCGCGGCTGGTGATGGCGCAGGGGTACTCGCCCTTGTAGTGCGAGCTGCGCCGGTACTTGTTGACCTCGATGGTGCGCCGCCGGCGCTCGTTGTCCACGACGTTGCGCAGCACGATCACCATGTCGCAGACGTAGTCCTCGATGCCGAGGGTGGTGAGGGGGCCGTGCTCGCCGGCGCCCTCGGCCAGCATGATGGCGGTGAGGTCCATCTTGCGGAAGCCGTGGACGAGCTGGAAGAACAGGGCGCGCAGGAGCGTCTCCGGCGGACGGGGGCTGAAGAGGGCCGTCACCGAGTCGAGAACCACCGCCCGGGCCCCGAGCTGGCCGACCAGGCCCTCCACGCGATGCAGCAGGCCCGACAGGTCGTACTCGCCGCTGACCATGGTCGGACCGTCCAGGGGCCGGGTGGCGTCGGAGATGCGCAGGCGCTTCTCCGCCACCAGGCGGCTGAGCCCGAAGCTCAGGGTGTCGCCGCTGGTGACGAGGTCGGCGGGGGATTCCTCCACGGCCAGGACGACGGTGTTGAGGCCCTGACCCGCGAGGTGGGCGGCGACCTGCAGGCCGAAGATGGTCTTGCCCGTGCCCGCGCGGCCCACCACCAGCGTGGACCGGCCGGCGGGGATCCCCCCGTCGGCCAGGGTGTCGAAGCCGGGCACGCCCGTGGAGAGCTTCGGGACTTCGGTCATGTCGTCCTTTCGAGGCCCAGGGTGACCATCAGGGTCGCCACCACGCCCGCGTCGCCGAGGTCCCCCACGAACCAGGCGCGCGGCCGCGGCCGGCGCTTGACCAGGGTGGGCGTGAAGAGAACGTGGTCCTCCTCCGCGCCCTCCGCGCCCTGCGACAGGTCGCGGACGTCGAGACGCACGCGCGAGGTGTCGCAGCCGGCCAGGATGCGCCCGAGCGCGACCCGCGCGCGGGCGCACGCCGCGGAGCTGGGGCTCACGTAGAGGACGAGCTCGATCGGCTCGGGCTCGGCCGACGAGCGGGCTGCCGGCGGCGGGTCGGCGTCCATCGCGTGGTCACGTGTGCTCGATTTCCATCGTATCCGGTCAGGGCGCGCGCGGGTGGGGGGCCAGCCATTCCGCGGGGTCTTCCGGCTTGCCGAGGACCCGGACCTCGAAATAGAGGCCGGGCCCCCCCAGC
Source organism: Vicinamibacteria bacterium (assembly GCA_036556965.1). Classification (GTDB taxonomy): domain Bacteria; phylum Acidobacteriota; class Vicinamibacteria; order Fen-336; family Fen-336; genus DATBIO01. The sequence goes on along the minus strand of DATBIO010000293.1, from coordinate 5,230 downwards.
GTGGTGGCCCCCACCCGGCCCAGCTCCTGGCCCGAGCCCACCCGCTCCCCCACCCCCACCGTGGCCTCGCCGAGCTGGGCGTAGAGGGTGTGGCGCTTGCCCCCGTGGTCGAGGATCACGAGCAGCCCGTAGCCGCGGAAGTGGCCGGCGTAGGCCACCGTGCCCTCGTGCACCGCCCGCACGGGGGCGTCGGCGGCCGCCTCCACCTCGATGCCGTTCTGCACGGTGTAGGTGTCGAAGCGCGGGTGCTTGCGCCGTCCGAACGGCGTGCGCACCGTGCCCTCCACCGGCCAGGGCAGGGAGCCGCGGAAGGCGCCCAGGGGCATGGCCACGTCGGTGCCGGCCAGCCCCCCGATCATCCGGGCCAGCTGCTCCTCGGCCTCCGTGAGCTCCCGGAGATACTCGGCCTGGGTCTCCTTGCGCTCCACGATCTGGGTGAGCAGGTCCGTCTTGCGCCGGCGGTCCTGGTCGAGGACGCGCCGCGTGCGATCCAGCTCGGCGCGCAGGGCGAGGGCCGCCCGCGTCTGCTCCTCCAGCGAGGCGCGCGCGGCGGCGGCGCGGGCCACGTCGGCGCGGAAGCGCGCCACCCTCTCCCGGTCCGCGCGCGCCAGCGTGGTGACGAAGCGGTAGCCGCGCAGGAAGTCCGCGGGACGGTCCACCGAGAGGAGCAGGCGCAGGTAGCTGAGCTCGCCCAGCTTGTAGAGGGCGCGGGCGCGGGCGGCCAGGGCCGGCCGCATCACGGCCAGCGAGTCCTCCAGGGCGGCCAGGCGGCGCACGGTGTCGTCCAGCTCGCGGTTGCTGCGCAGGAGGAGGATCTGCGCCTCCCGCATCTCCTCCGTGCGCAGCCGCACCTCGAGCTCGAGGCGCTCCACCTCCCCGAGCAGGCTCCTCTCCTGGCCGCGCAGGCGCTCCACCTCGCGCTCCAGCGACCGCCGCCGGGTCTGCACGCGGCGCAGGCGGTCGTCCTCCGCGCGGGGAGGGGGAGAGGGAGAGGACGGGGGGGACTGGGCGAGGGCGGCCGTGGCCAGGGCCACGGCGAGGAGCACCCCGCCCGGCCTCACCAGAGCGGCTGGCCGTCGAGGTCGCCCGGCAGCGCGACGCCGAGCAGCTTCAGGATGGAGGGGGCGAGGTCCGTGATCTGGGGGTCGGCCCGGGCCAGCTTTCGGTTGGCGAAGAGCACGCCCCCGCTGATCTCGGCGGCCGTGGCGCAGTGGTCCCCGCTCCACTTGCGATTGTTGTTCTCCACCACCGAGCGCTGGATGCCGCCCAGGGTGTCCTGCCAGCCCACGCGGTAGCCGTCGTTGAAGCCGACCTGGAGGTCGGGCGCGAACTGGAGGTACTCGCCCTTGTACATGTCGTCGCGCCGGTACACGGCGCTCATGACGCGCTCGCCCGTCTCCGGGTCCGTGAGCTGGACCAGCTTGTCCCCGATCTCCTTCTGCAGCGCGGCGTATTCCGCCCCCGCGGAGACGATGCCCTGTCCCTCGCGCCCGCGCAGGTTGAAGTAGATCTGCCCCAGCCCCACCGCGTAGGCGCGCGTGCGGCTCCAGTCCACGCCCTCCCAGAACTTGCCCCGCCCGAAGAGGTCGGCCAGGGTCTTGGTGCCGCTCTGCTGGCCCTCGAAGACCATGTAGCCGTTCTGCACGAGCCATGTATTGAGGTTGACGCTGCGCCGGAAGGAGTGGAAGCCGTGGTCGGACATCACCATGAACACGGCGTCCCGGGGCATCTTCTCGACCATCCGGCCCACGTAGGCGTCGGCGCGCCGGTAGACCTTCTCGATGGCGTCCCCGTACTTCGACGCCAGCTCCGCCTCGTACATGGGGTGCCTGGGGTCGATGAGCCGCCACATCATGTGCGAGACGCGGTCCGTGGTCTCGATGGCGGCCACGAAGAGGTCCCAGTCGCCCTTCTCCAGCGCGGCCATGATGATCCGCTCGCGGTCCTCCATGGCCTTCTCGGAGTCGTAGAGGAAGGTGGCCTCGTCCAGGCGCCCCTCGTTGAGGGCCTTGTCCGCGGACTCCGCCCAGCCCAGGGTGCGGTAGAGGCCGAGGTCGTCCGCGATCTCCTCCGCGTAGTCGTCGGGCTTGGAGATGGGGATGGGGGGATCGCGCGGGTCGAGGTTGACGGGAGAGGCGTAGATCTGCAGCTCGCGGTCCGCGCGCACGACGTGGAACTGCGTCATGCCCTTGACGCTGAGGAGCACGTTGACCTTGAAGGTGAGGGGCACCCAACCGCTCCATTGGCCGGCCTTGAGGGTCAGCTTCTGCCCCTGCACCTCGATCTCGGCCTGGCCGGACCCCTCCGACCAGCGCACCGTCACCGGCAGGTTGATGTCCTTGCCGGTGGCCAGCTCGTCCAGCCGCTGCTGCTCCGCGGTGCTCAGGGGGGCGTCGGCGGCCCGCTTCTCCCGCAGCGCCGCCTCCTCCTGGCGGAGCACGGGGCTCTCCGGGCCCTTGAGCACGGTCTGGGCCACGCCTCCCTCGAAGAGCAGGCGCTTGAGGAAGCCGCCGAACTCCGTGTTGCCCTCCTCGAAGGAGGAGAGGTCGGTGGCCCAGTAGTAGAACGTGCCCACGGTGCCCCGCACGTCGGGGAGGGGCAGTCCCGCCAGGAGCGAGCCGTGCGGCACCTCCTCCGGCGGGAAGGTCACGGGCACGGTGAGCACGACGCTGCGCACGCCGTCGCGGCCCGCGTGCACCCAGAACGAGGTGCCCCCACGGGTGGAGGTGAGCTTGGGCTTGCGCGTGGGGATGAGGCCCCACAGGAAGCGGGGCGGCTCCCGCTTCACCATGCCCAGGTCGGGCATGTAGGTGTCGAAGTCCCGCACCAGGAAGTCGTAGATGTTGTGCTTGCCCGGATTGACCCCGGTGGCGAAGCTGGACCAGGCCGTCGGCGACTCGGAGGGCTGGGTGCTGCCCAGCGTGGAGAAGTGGCCGGTGTCCGCCAGCCGCTTCAGGTTGGGCAGCTTCCCCTCGTCCATCAGCCGGCGGGCCAGGGTGGGGTCCATCCCGTCGAAGCCCATCACCACGACGCGCTGCGACGTCCTCCGCGCCGGCTTGCCCTGCGCGGTGGAGGAGCAGGCGGCGGCGAGAAGGGAGGCGGCGGCCAGCAAGGCCGCCGCCCGGGTAGGCGGGAAGGATGACATCGGCACCTCGGGAGCGCGCGCAGCGCCCGTAAGAGCGGCGATTCTAGCGCGGAGCCCGTCGCAGCCGGTCAGGGGGTAGTGCGGCCCTCCAGGGCGGCGCGGATGTTCGCGAGAAGCGATTGCCGCGAGAAGGGCTTGGGCAGGAAGCGAAGGCCGGCCTCGCGGGCGAGGCGGCCGACCTCGCCCGGGAGGCCGGAGGCCGACATGAGGATGACGTGCGTCTCCTCGCGCACCGCCCTGACCGCCCGCTGCAGGTCGTCGCCGGACAGGCCGGGCAGGGAGTAGTCCGTCAGCAGCACCTGGATGGGACCGGGCCAGGTCTCGGCCACCGCCAGCGCCTCCTCGGCGCTGGGGGCCTCGAGCACGGTGTAGCCGGCGTCGTTCAGGAAGTGCAGGAGCACGCGGCGGATCTGGTCGTCGTCCTCCACGAGGAGGACCGTCACGTCCGAGTTGCGCGGGTCGTTGCCCAGGGGGTTGGGCCGCTCGGGCGCGCCCTGCGTCCCCGGGCCGGGCCGCGTCTGCGGGGTCGCCGATTCACGGCGCACCTCCGCGGTTCTCATGGACAACACGCTCATCTAGCGAGACCTCATGGCGGCCACGGCGAGGAGGAGGGGTATGTCGCTGGCCTTGTCGAAGAAGTGATCGGCTCCCGCGGACAGGTAGGCGTGGCGCGCCTGCGCGGTGGCGTGCTGGGTCAGCACGGCCACCCGCGCGGTCGCTCCTTCCGCCCGCAGCGTGCGCAGGACGTCCAGGCCGCTGCCGCCGGGCAGTCGCGCGTCGAGCACTACGAGGGAGGGGCGGAGAAGGCGCGCGGCGGCGAGGGCGGAGGGCACGTCCGAAGCGTGGCCGACCACGTCGGCCTCGCCCTCGGTGCCCAGCAGCTCGACCAGCCGTCGCCGGACCTCGGGCGCGTCCTCTACCACCAGCACGCGAGTCCTCGCGGTTGCCGTCACGCCGGGGATGATCGCAAAGCGTTCACCTGGCGGGAATCGGCGGCGCGCGCTTTCTCGTGTCGGACGTCCGGGAGGAGGGTGTCGGTGTTCGTCCTACACGGCGCCCGGCGTGGAGGGGGGTCCGGGCCTCGAAGCCGTCGCTAGTCGAGGCCGTGGTGGACGGCGTACCGCACGAGCTCGGCGGTGGTGGCCAGCCCCAGCTTCTCCAGGAGCCGGGCCCGGTAGGTGCTCACGGTCTTGACGCTCAGGTGGATCGCCGCCGCGACCTGGCTGACCGTGCGGCCGGCGGCGAGCAGGCGAAGGACCTCGAACTCCCGCGCGGAGAGGGCCGCGTGGCGCGGGCCCTCGCCCTCGGCCAGGCTGCCCGCCAGGCGCTCCGCCAGCTCCGGGCTCACGTAGCGGCCGCCCGAGGCCACGCGGCGCACGGCTTCCACGAGGCGCTCGGCGGCGGCGTCCTTGGTCAGGTACCCGCGCGCCCCTTCCTTGAAGGCGCGCACCGCGAAGAGCTCCTCCGCGTGCACGGTGAGGACGAGGGCGGGCAGCCGCGGCCGCTCCCGGCGCAGGTCGGCGAGCAGGTCCAGGCCGCTCCGGCCGGGCAGGTTGATGTCCAGGATCACGGCGTCGAAGGGGCGGCTGCGCACGAGGCCGAGCACCTCCTGGGCCGAGGCGGCCTCCGCCCCCACCGCGATGTCCCCCGCCTCGCGCAGGATCTGGTGCAGGCCCTTGCGTACCAGGGGGTGGTCGTCGGCGACGAGGACCGTGATCACGGAAGGGCCCCCGCGGCCCGGCGTGGGGCGGTGACGGTGAGCGTGGTCCCCTTGCCCGGCTCGCCCGTGATGCGCACCACGCCCTCCACCAGCCGGGCGCGCTCGCGCATGCCGAGCAGGCCCAGCGAGCCCGAGCTGAGGACGGCGCCCCTCTCGATGCCGCGCCCGTCGTCGGCCACCGTGAGCACCACGTGGCCGTCGCGTTCCCTCAGGTCCACGTGCACGTGCCGCGCCTCGGCGTGGCGGGCCACGTTGGTGAGCCCCTCCTGCGCCACCCGGAAGAGGGTCAGGGAGAGCGCCGGGTCCAGGGGCTGGTCCGCCCCCGGCTGGGCGCGCACGGCGCACGGGATGCCGGTCCGGCGCGT
>DATBIO010000292.1:0-17630 GCA_036556965.1 Vicinamibacteria bacterium | reverse complement strand
CGAAAGATACCGATGGACAAGGTCCGCGAGGGTCTCCTCGCCGGCGCGGCCATCGGCTACCTGTGCAAGCACAACGCCACCCTCTCGGGAGCCGAAGGCGGCTGCCAGTCCGAGATCGGCGTCGCCTCCGCCATGTCCGCGGCCTTCCTCGCGCAGGTCAAGGGCAGCACGCCGCTGGTCATCGAGAACGCCGCCGAATCGGCCCTCGAGCATCACCTGGGAATGACCTGCGACCCGGTTGCCGGGTACGTGCAGGTGCCCTGCATCGAGCGTTGCGCATTCGGCGCCGTGAAAGCGTGGATCGCGGCCTTGATCGCCACCAACGAAGTCGCGTCGCGCCACCGCGTCGATCTGGACACCACGATCAAGACCCTGGCCGACACCGGCAAGGACATGAGCAACAAGTACAAGGAGACCAGCGAAGCCGGCCTGGCTCAGAACCTCACCCTTTGTTGAGGTGAGGGGAGAGCCCGTGCGCATCGGGCTCGGCTAGGGCTCGTTCCGCGCCCGGGCAACGGCGGCCGCTTCGGCTCCGCCGGCCCGGGCGCGGCGTCCATGGGTTGATACGCCTGGCGGAAGGACGCGTCGGGGAGGTGCCATGAATCGCCAGGCTCGCTTCGGTCTCGCGCGGCTCGCGATGGTCTCGGTCGCGGCGCTCGCGCGGCTCGGGACGGCGGAGGCCGCTCCGCCGGCCGGCAAGCCGGTCTTCATCCAGGTCCAGGGGTTCGCCCCCACGTCGATCGGCCTGAACGGATTCATCGTGGCCGGGGACTTCACGGAAGGCGGGGCCTTCCACTGGATGCCCACGTCGGGGGTGACGCTGATCGGCGGGGGACAGGCCTTCGTCAGCCGCGACGGCCGGACGATCGTCGGAGGGCTGTTCGACGCGAACGGCGTCCAGCAGGCGGCGAAGTGGGCCGGCGGCACGTCCTGGCGGCAGCTCGGCCCGCTCGTTCCGGGCGCCCTGCCGTGCGACTTCTCGCAGAGCTTCGCGAGCGCGACGAGCGGCGATGGGCGCTTCGTGGTGGGCGGCGGATGGTACGGCACGAGTGCGGCCGACGACTGCCGCCTCTTCTCGGCGTTCCGGTGGGAGGAGTCCACGGGGTACACCCTGCTGGGCAGCCTGTCGGGACAGAGCTCGCGCGCCGATGCCATCTCCGCCGACGGCCGCGTGATCGTGGGCTACGAAGAAGCTGTGTCGGGCCCCGTCGCGATCAACGGGGCCAAGTGGGTGGACGGGCGGGAGGAGATCATCCGGGGACCGCTGGGCCCCGTGGGCTTCGCCAAGGCGGTCAACCGCGACGGCACGATCATCGCCGGCACGGCCTGCACCCCCGACCTGCCCAACCAGCCGCCCAATGCCTTTGCCTGGACCGCGGCCGGCGGAACCCAGTGTTACCCGGTGGAGGCCCCGCGCTGGGTGCAGTGGGTCCGCGGGTTCAACTACAACACCTACGTCTACGCCGTGAGCGACGACGGCCGCGTCATGGGCGGCGCCATCCATTTCGACATCGCCGCGGGGGAGGAAGAATCGGTCGTCTGGTTCGATGGGGAGCCCGTCTTCCTGCGCGACTATCTCATCGCCAACGGGTATCCGAACGCCTTCGATGGCCACTTCAACACGGGCCGGATCACCGCCATCTCGCCTGACGGCCGGACGATCGTCGGCCACAACGGCGGTCCCTTCGGCGCCATAAACCGCTACGCCTTCATCGTCGTTCTTCCGGAGCTGGACAAGAGGTGAAACGGCTGCTGGCGTGCGTCGCGTTCCTCTCCCCCGCGCCCGCGTTCTCCCAGGGCTTCGAGGTGACGGCGCTGGCCGGCCACACGACGCCGGGCAGCCTGGAGGAGGACACGCGCACGCTCCAAGACCTGAAGCTGTCGGGCGGCTTCACCTGGGGCGCGAGCCTGGGGTACTTCTTCTCGCCGAGCATCGGCGTCGAGGGCTCCTGGACTCGCGCGGACAGCGGCGCCCTTCTGTCCACGGCGGACGCCAGCCAGCAGTTGTTCGGGGCGACCATCGACCGGCTGCAGGGCAGCGTGGTCTACCAGTTCGGCGGTGCGGAGTCGCGCGTCCGGCCGTTCCTGACCGCGGGCGCCGGCGCCTCGATCTTCGGCGCGACGGATATCGATACCGAGACCAAGCTCTCGTTCGGACTCGGGGCCGGCCTCAAGTGGCTGCCGTCGAAGCGGCTGGGCGCGCGGCTGCAGGCGAAGTACACGCCGACATACCTCAATGACGGGGGCTCGGACTTCTGCGATCCCTTCGGGTTCTGCCAGGACGGGCTGAACCAGTTCGAGCTGACCGGCGGTGTGCTCTTCCGGTTCTGAGGTGGACGCGTGAGCCGAGGGGCCAAGGCGGCCACCATCGCGTGGCTCATCACCGCCGCCTACTACTTCTATCAGTACACGCTGCGCTCGGCGCCCGCGGTCATGATGCCGCAGCTTTCGGAGGCCTTCGGCCTCACCGCCATGGGCGTGGCCTCGCTGGCCGGGCTCTTCTACTGGGGCTATTCGCCGTTCAGCCTGGTGGCGGGCGCGGCCATGGACGGCCTGGGACCGCGCAAGGTCGTCCCCGTGGGCGCGGCCGCGGTCGGGGTGGGCGCGCTGCTCTTCGCGTCCGGCAACGAGGGTGCGGCCAGCGTGGGCCGCCTGCTCCAGGGCGCAGGCGGAGTCTTCGCGCTGGTGGGCGCCGTCTACATCGCGACCAGGAGCTTCCCCGCCTCCCGCGCGGCCACGCTGATCGGGGCCACGCAGATGTTCGGCATGGCCGGAGGCTCCGCCGGCCAGTTCGTGGTGGGCCCCGTGATGGCGGCGGGCGTGCCCTGGAGCCGGTTCTGGATCTTCATGGGGGTGGCCGGGCTGGCCCTCGGCGGCCTCCTCTACGCCCTCCTTCCCCGGGAGGAGGCCCGTGGGCCGGGAGGAGCCTGGATCCGAACCGCGGGTCGGGCCATGGTCACGGTCCTGCGGAACCCGCAGTCGATCCTGTGCGGAGCCATCGCGGGCCTGCTCTTCATCCCCACCACCATCTTCGACATGATCTGGGGGGTCCGCTTCCTGCAGGAGGCGCGCGGCTACGAGTACGGGACGGCGGTGGTCCGCTCCGCCATGGTCCCCCTGGGATGGATCATCGGCTGTCCCCTCCTGGGCTTCGTGTCCGACCGGCTGGGCCGGCGCAAGCCCGTGATCGTGGCGGGCGCGCTCGTGCTGCTGGCCTGCCTGGCCTGGATCCTCTACGGCCCGGCGGGCGTGCTTCCTCCCTACGTCCTGGGGATCCTCGCCGGCACCGCCTCCGGCGCCGCCATGCTGCCGTACACGGTGATCAAGGAGGCCAACCCGCCGGAGGTGAGCGGCACGGCCACGGGCGTGGTCAACTTCCTGAACTTCACCTTCAGCGCACTGCTGGGCCCCGTCTTCGGCGCCATCCTGCGGGCGGTGTCGGGAGGGTCCGGCCCCCTGACGCTGGAGCACTACCAGACGGCCTTCGAGCCCCTCCTCTACGGCGTGGGGCTCGCCCTCGTGCTCGCCCTCGTGCTCAAGGAAACGGGAACCGCGGCCCACCGCGCCCCGGCCACCGTGCCGACACCCGCCACCGCCGGCGCCCAGGAGGCTCCATGACCCGAAAGACTGGAACCGGGAAGTACGAGCGGGTGCTCGCCCGCTGCAAGAGCCTGGCGCCGGTCCCCACGTCGGTGGCCTACCCCTGCGAGGAGTCCGCGCTGGCGGGAGCGGTGGAGGCCGGCCAGAAAGGGCTGACCCAGCCCATCCTGGTGGGGCCGGTGGCGAAGATCCAGGAGATCGCGCGGAAGTCGCGGATCGACCTGGACGGCGCCCAGCTGGTGGACGCCCCCGACAGCCACGCCGCCGCCTCCCGGGCGGTGGAGCTGGTCCGCCAGGGCAAGGCGGAGCTCCTCATGAAGGGCAGCCTGCACACGGACGAGCTGCTGGCCGCGGTGGTGGCGCGGGAGACGGGCCTGCGCACGGGGCGGCGCATCAGCCACGTCTTCATCATGGACGTGCCGACCTACCACAAGGTCCTGATCGTGACCGACGCCGCCATCAACATCGCGCCCACGCTGGAGGACAAGGTCGACATCTGCCAGAACGCCATCGACCTCGTGGTCTCCCTGCGCGACACGCCGCCCAAGGTCGCCATCCTGGCCGCGGTGGAGACGGTGAACTCGAAGATGCAGGCGACCCTCGACGCCGCCGCCCTGTGCAAGATGGCCGAGCGCGGCCAGATCACCGGAGGCATCCTCGACGGCCCCCTGGCCTTCGACAACGCGATCAGCAAGGAGGCGGCGCGGACCAAGAAGATCGACTCCGAGGTCGCGGGCGATCCCGACATCCTGCTCGTCCCCGACCTCGAGGCCGGCAACATGCTGGCCAAGCAGCTGAGCTTCCTCGCCGACGCGGACAGCGCGGGGCTCGTCCTCGGCGCCCGCGTCCCCATCATCCTGACCAGCCGCGCCGACAGCGTCCGCTCGCGCATCGCGAGCTGCGCGGTGGCGGTGCTGGCCGCCCATGCCCGCCGGCACCAGCGGCCCAGGGTGGGATAGCGGCGGGCGGGGGCGTGGCCATGAGGGATCGCCATGGATGACTACGCGCTGGTCCTGAACGCCGGCTCCTCGAGCCTGAAGTTCTGCGTCTACCGCCGGCCCCAGGGCGACGCGTGGCGGCTGGAGGCGCGGGGGCAGATCGAGGGCATCGGGACCGCGCCCCGCCTCTCCGCCCGCGACGGCGCGGGGGCCGCCCTCGCCGACCAGGGGCTGGGAGAGGACGTGCGCGACGGCAAGAGCGCGCTCGACTCCCTGGCTGCCTGGCTGCGTGCCCAGTTCGGGGGGGCGCGCGTCCTCGGCGTGGGCCACCGCGTGGTCCACGGCGGGGCGCGCTTCGCGGGCCCCACCGTGGTCACGCCCGACGTGGTGGAGGAGCTGCGCCGGCTCATCCCCCTGGCCCCCCTCCACCAGCCCTACAACCTCGGCGCCATCGAGGCGGTCGCCGAGCGGCTCCCCGGCGTCCCCCAGGTCGCCTGCTTCGACACCAGCTTCCACCGCGGCCAGCCGCCGGTGGCGGAGCTGGTGCCGCTTCCCCGCGACATCCGGGCCCAGGGCGTCCAGCGCTACGGGTTCCACGGCCTTTCCTACGAGTACATCGCCTCCGCGCTGCCGCAGGCCGCCCCCGAGATCGCGCGCGGGCGCGTGGTGGTGGCCCACCTGGGCAGCGGCGCCAGCGTCTGCGCCCTGCGCGACGGGAAGAGCGTGGACAGCAGCCTCGGGTTCACCGCCCTCGACGGCCTCTGCATGGGCACGCGGCCGGGCGCCCTCGACCCCGGCGTGGTGCTCTACCTCTTCCAGGGCCTGGGCCTCTCCCCCAATGAGGTGGAGGCCATCCTCTACAAGAAGTCCGGCCTCCTCGGCATCTCCGGCATCAGCAACGACATGCGCGACCTGCTGGGGCGCCCCGAGCCGGAGGCGCGGCTGGCCGTGGACTACTTCGTCTACCGGGCGGCCAAGGAGATCGCGGCCATGGCCGCCGCCCTGGGAGGGCTCGACGGCCTCGTCTTCACCGCGGGCATCGGCGAGAACTCGGCCGAGATCCGCGGGCGCATCTGCGAGGCGTCGGCCTGGCTCGGCATCGATCTCGACGGGGCGGCCAACGCGGCGAGGAGCGCGCGCATCTCGCGCGCGGGCAGCCGCGTCTCGGCGTGGGTGATCCCCACCAACGAGGAGCTGATGATCGCGCGCCACACGGGCCGGCTCCTGGGGCTGGCGGGGGCGAGCACGTAACCAGGCGGACGGAGGTCAGGGATGGCGGAGAGGAAGCGGGTCACCGTCGACGGGAACGAGGCGGCGGCCTCCGTCGCGTACCGCGTGAGCGAGGCGATCGCGATCTACCCGATCACGCCCAGCTCCCCCATGGCCGAGCTGTGCGACGAGTGGTCGAGCAAGGGCAAGGCCAACCTCTGGGGCGTGGTCCCGGAGATGGCGGAGATGCAGTCCGAGGGCGGGGCCGCGGGCGCCGTGCACGGCGCCCTCCAGGCGGGGGCGCTGGCCACCACCTTCACCGCCTCCCAGGGCCTCCTCCTCATGATCCCCAACATGTACAAGATCGCGGGGGAGCTGACGCCCTTCACCATGCACGTGGCCGCGCGCACCCTGGCCACCCACGCCCTGTCCATCTTCGGCGACCACTCCGACGTGATGGCCTGCCGGCAGACGGGCTTCGCCCTGCTGTGCGCGAACTCGGTGCAGGAGGCCCACGACCTCGCCGCGGTGGCCCACGTCGCCACCCTGGAGTCGCGCGTGCCCTTCCTGCACTTCTTCGACGGCTTCCGCACCTCGCACGAGGTGGCCAAGATCGAGGAGCTGGGAGACGAGGACCTGCGCCAGCTCATCCCCGAGCCCGCCGTCCACGCGCACCGCGGGCGTGGCCTCACCCCCGACCGTCCCGTGCTGCGGGGCACGGCCCAGAACCCCGACGTCTTCTTCCAGGCCCGCGAGGCCGCCAACTCCTTCTACGACGCGTGCCCGGGCATCGTGCAGCGCGCGATGGACGCGGTGGCGGGCCTCACCGGACGCGCGTACCACCTCTTCGACTACGCGGGGCATCCCGAGGCCGAGCGCGTCATCGTGATCATGGGCTCGGGGGCGGAGACGGCGCACGAGACCGTGGACCACCTGGCCGGCCGCGGGGAGAAGGTGGGCGTGCTCAAGGTCCGCCTCTACCGCCCGTTCTCCCGGCCCGCCCTCATGGCCGCGCTGCCCCGGAGCGTGCGCGCGCTCGCCGTGCTCGACCGCACCAAGGAGCCGGGCGCTCCCGGCGACCCCCTCTACCTCGACGTCGTGGCGGCCCTCGCGGAGGCGCGGGCGGATGGGGCCTCCCCGTTCGCCGCCGAGCCGCGGGTGGTGGCCGGGCGCTACGGCCTGTCCTCCAAGGAGTTCACGCCCGCCATGGTGAAGGCGGTCTTCGACGAGCTGGGCAAGGCGGAGCTGCGGCGCCACTTCACCGTCGGCATCGTGGACGACGTCACGCACTCCTCGCTGCCGTGGGACCCGTCCTTCCGCACCGAGGGGGACGACGTCTCCACCTCCGTCTTCTACGGCCTGGGCGCCGACGGCACCGTGGGCGCCAACAAGAACTCGATCAAGATCATCGGCCAGGAGACGGAGCGCCACGTGCAGGGCTACTTCGTCTACGACTCCAAGAAGTCCGGGGCCATCACCGTCTCCCACCTGCGCTCCAGCCCACGGCCCATCCGCACGGCCTGCCTGGTGGACCGCGCGGGCTTCGTGGCCTGCCACCAGTTCGAGTTCGTGGACAAGATCGACGTGCTGGAATACGCGGCGCCGGGAGCGGTCTTCCTGCTCAACGCCCCCCACCCCGCGGGGGAGGTCTGGGACCACCTGCCCCGCGAGATGCAGGAGCAGATGGTGGAGAAGCGCATCCGGTTCTTCGCCATCGACGCCTACGCCCTGGCCAGGAAGGTGGGCATGGGCGGGCGCATCAACACCATCATGCAGACCTGCTTCTTCGGCATCTCGAACATCCTCCCCCGCGAGGAGGCCATCGGCCACATCAAGAAGTCCATCGAGAAGACCTACGGCAAGCGCGGGCCGGAGGTGGTGCGGCGGAACTGCGAGGTGGTGGACGAGGCCCTGGCCCACCTGCACGAGGTCCCCGTGCCCAAGGCGGCCAGCGCCACCCGCACCCGGCCGCCCCTCGTCTCCGAGCGCGCGCCCGACTTCGTGCAGAAGGTGACCGCGGTCATGCTGGCGGGCAAGGGCGACCTCCTGCCCGTGAGCGCCTTCCCCGTGGACGGCACCTGGCCCGTGGCCACCGCGAGGTGGGAGAAGCGCAACCTCGCCCTGGAGATCCCGGTGTGGGACCCCAGGGTCTGCATCCAGTGCAACCAGTGCGCGCTGGTCTGCCCGCACGCCGCCATCCGGGCCAAGGTCTACGACGAGGGGTCGCTGGGGGGCCGGCCGGCCACCTTCAAGGCCACCGCCTACCGGGGCAACGAGTACAAGGGCAAGCAGTTCACGATCCAGGTGGCGCCGGAGGACTGCACGGGGTGCAACCTCTGCGTGAACGTCTGCCCGGCCAAGGACCGCACCAACCCCAAGCACAAGGCCATCAACATGGCGCCGCAGGCGCCCCTGCGGGAGGCGGAGCGGGCCAACTACGACTTCTTCCTCGATCTCCCCGAGCTGCCGCGCACGGAGGTGGCGCGCCTCGACCACAAGGGCTCGCAGTTCCTGGAGCCGCTCTTCGAGTACTCGGGGGCCTGCAACGGCTGCGGCGAGACGCCGTACCTCAAGCTCCTGACCCAGCTCTTCGGCGACCGCCTGCTCATCGCCAACGCCACTGGCTGCTCGTCCATCTACGGGGGCAACCTGCCCACCACGCCCTACACCACGAACCGCGACGGCCGCGGACCCGCCTGGTCCAACTCGCTCTTCGAGGACAACGCGGAGTTCGGCTTCGGCTTCCGCATGGCCCTGGACGCCCACGTGGCGGCCGCGCGCGCCCTGGTGGAGCGCCTGGGCGCGCAGCTGGGCGACGCCCTCGCGGGCGAGCTGTTGAAGGCCGAGCAGGGAAACGAGGCGGGGATCGCCGCCCAGCGCGCGCGGGTGGCGGCGCTGCGGAAGAAGCTCGCCGGGCTGAAGACGCCGGAGGCGCGACGGCTGGAGACCCTGGCCGACTACCTGGTCAAGAAGAGCGTGTGGCTGGTGGGCGGCGACGGCTGGGCCTACGACATCGGCTACGGCGGCCTCGACCACGTCCTGGCCAGCCGCCGCGACGTCAACGTGCTCGTGATGGACACCGAGGTGTATTCCAACACCGGAGGGCAGCAGTCCAAGGCCACGCCGCTGGGGGCCTCGGCCAAGTTCGCGGTGGCGGGCAAGCCCGTGGGCAAGAAGGACCTGGGCCTCCTGGCCACGAGGTACGGGCACGTCTACGTCGCGCGCGTGGCCTTCGGGGCGAAGATGGCGCAGACCGCGCAGGCCTTCCTGGAGGCGGAGGCCTACCCGGGGCCGTCGCTGATCGTCGCCTACAGCCATTGCATCGCGCACGGCTACGACATGGCCCAGGGCGTGGCCCAGCAGAAGCTGGCCGTGGACGCGGGTGTGTGGCCGCTCTACCGGTTCGACCCCAAGCGGCTCCTGAACGGGGAGGCGCCCCTGCACCTCGACTACGGCGCGCCCAAGGCCAAGGTGGCCGACTACATGCGCAACGAGGCCCGCTTCCGCATGGTCGAGCGCGCCGATCCCGAGCGCTACAAGCGCTTCCTGGAGGACTCGCAGGAGGCGGCGCGGCGGCGCTTCATCGTCTACCAGCAGCTGGCGGGGATCAGCGTGCCGCCGGCGGAGGCCGCGGTGGCGGCGGCCCCCCCACCAGCCCCTCCGGCCAAGGAGGGCGCATGAGCCTCGCCACGAAGTACCTGGGGCTGGCCCTCCCCCACCCCGTGGTGGTGGCCTCGGGCCCCCTCACCGACGACCTCGGAATGGTCCGGCGGCTGGAGGACGCGGGGGCGGCCGCCTTCGTGCTGCGGCCCCTCTTCGAGGAGCAGCTCACCGAGGAGCAGATGGCCGCCTTCTTCCACTCCGAGGGCCACGGCGACTCCTTCGCGGAAGCCACCAGCTACGCCCCCGACCCCGAGCGGCCCCCCGGCCCCGACGAGTACCTCGAGCACCTGCGCCGGGTGAAGTCCGCGGTGAGGGTGCCGGTCATCGCCGCCCTCGACGGCGCCACTCCGGGGGGATGGACGTCGTACGCCCGCCTGCTCGAGGAGGCGGGGGCGGACGCGGTGCAGCTCGACCTCTACCACGCGGCCAGCGACCCGCGGGCCAGCGGCGGCGAGGTCGAGGCGCAGATGCTCGCGCTGGTGCGCGAGGTGAAGGCCGCCCTCCGCGTCCCGGTGGCGGTCAAGCTCTCGCCGCTCTTCACCGCCTTCGCCCACTTCGCGGGCCAGGTGGACGCGGCGGGCGCGGACGGCCTCGTCCTCTTCACGCGGTTCCATCGCGTGGACATCGACGTCGTGGAGCTGGAGGTCCTGCGCACCCTCCCCGACGCCGCCGAGCTCTCCCTGCGGCTGCGCGGGGTGGCGGCCCTGGCCGGACGGGTCAAGGCCTCCCTCGCCGTGAGCGGCGGCGTCCAGACCGCCCTGGACGTGGTCAAGGCGACCATGGTCGGCGCGCACGCGGTGCTCGTCGGCTCGGTGCTGGAGCGGAACGGCCCCCGCCACCTGGCCGTCCTGCGCGCGGGAGTCGAGGAGTGGATGCGGGAGAACGAGTGGAGCGCCCTCGAGGAGATGCGCGCCAACATGAGCCTCGGCCGCGTCCCCGACCCCGCCGCCTACGAGCGCGCTCATTTCAGGTTGATGTACCGATGAAGGCTTCCACCTTCCGGGGCTGACCAGGGGCCGCGGCACCACGGGCCTCGACAAGGAGCAGGCAGATGGCGATGTCAGCGAAGAAGGAGCAGGCAGCGGGCGCGCCCGCGCCGTGGCGCGGCTTCCGCACGGGACTCTGGCAGAAGCACGTCGACGTCCGGGACTTCATCCAGCAGAACTACACCCCGTACGAGGGCGACGGGTCCTTCCTGGCTTCCGCCACCGATCGCACGGAGGGCATCTGGAACCGGCTCAAGGGGCTCTTCGCGGAAGAGAGGAAGAAGGGCGTGCTCGACGTCTCCCCGATTCCGAGCTCCATCACCGCCCACGCCCCCGGCTACATCGACCGCGAGAACGAGGTCATCGTCGGCCTGCAGACGGAGGCGCCCCTCAAGCGGGCCATCATGCCCAACGGCGGCTTCCGCATGATCCTGGGCGCCCTGAAGACCTACGGGTACGAGCCAGACCCCCACGTGGTGGAGGCCTTCACCAAGTACCGCAAGACCCACAACGACGCGGTCTTCGACGCCTACACGGCGGAGATCCGGCGCTGCCGCAGCTCGCACGTGCTCACGGGCCTGCCCGACGCCTACGGCCGCGGCCGCATCATCGGCGACTACCGCCGGGTCGCGCTCTACGGCGTGGACCGCCTGGTGGAGCGCAAGCGGGAGGAGCTGCGCTCCCTGGACGACGCCCACTCCACGGACGGGATCATCCGCGACCGCGAGGAGCTGAGCGAGCAGCTGCGCGCCCTCGGGGAGCTCAAGCAGATGGCCGCCGCCTACGGCTTCGACATCTCGGGCCCCGCGGGGAACGCGCGCGAGGCGGTGCAGTGGCTCTACTTCGGCTATCTGGCCGCGGTGAAGGAGCAGAACGGGGCCGCCATGTCCCTGGGGCGCACCTCCACCTTCCTCGACGTCTACTTCGAGAGGGACCTCGCGGAGGGCACCCTCGCGGAGACGAAGGCGCAGGAGATCATCGACGACTTCGTGATCAAGCTCCGCATCGTGCGCTTCCTGCGCACACCGGAGTACGACGAGCTCTTCGCGGGCGACCCCACCTGGGTGACGGAGTCCATCGGGGGCATGGGCGACGACGGCCGGTCCCTGGTGACGAAGACGAGCTTCCGCCTGCTCCAGACCCTCTACAACCTGGGGCCGGCGCCGGAGCCGAACCTGACCATCTGGTACTCCCCGAGCCTCCCCGACGCCTTCCGCCGCTTCGCGGCCAGGGTGGCCATCGACACCAGCTCCATCCAGTTCGAGAGCGACGAGATCATGCGCCGCACCTGGGGCGACGACGGCGCCATCGCCTGCTGCGTCTCCCCCATGCTCGTGGGCAAGCAGATGCAGTTCTTCGGGGCGCGGGCCAACCTCGCGAAGTGCCTGCTCTACGCCATCAACGGCGGCCGCGACGAGGTCAGCGGCGCGCAGGTGGGCCCCGCCCTGGGGGCGGTGGCGGGCGACGTCCTCGACTTCGACGACGTGACGGCGAAGCTCGAGCGGATGATGGACTGGCTGGCCGGGGTCTACGTGAGCGCCATGAACGTCATCCACTACATGCACGACAAGTACGCCTACGAGCGCATCGAGATGGCGCTGCACGACTACGCCCCCCTGCGCACCATGGCCTTCGGGATGGCCGGGCTCTCCGTGGTGGCGGACAGCCTCTCCGCCATCAAGCACGCCACCGTGCGCGTGGTGCGCGACGAGACGGGCCTGGTGACGGACTACCAGACGGAGGGCACGTTCCCGCTCTTCGGCAACAACGACAACCGCGTGGACCACCTCGCGAGCTGGGTGGTCAGCACCTTCATGGCCAAGCTCCGGAAGTACCCCACCTACCGCAACGCCCTCCACACCCAGTCCATCCTGACCATCACCTCGAACGTGGTGTACGGCAAGGCCACCGGGAACACCCCGGACGGGCGCCGCCACGGGGAGCCCTTCGCGCCGGGGGCCAACCCCATGCACGGGCGGGACACCCACGGGCTGCACGCCTCCGCGGCCTCGGTGGCCAAGATCCCCTACCGCGACGCCGCGGACGGCATCTCCCTCACCGCCTCCCTGGTGCCCGGAGGGCTGGGGCGCGTGGCGGACGACCGCGTGGCCAACCTGACGGGGATGCTGGACGCCTTCTTCGGGAGCACGGGCTACCACATGAACGTGAACGTGCTGAACCGCGAGATGCTGGTCGACGCCATGGACCACCCGGAGAAGTACCCGCACCTGACCATCCGCGTCTCGGGCTACGCGGTGAACTTCGTGCGGCTCTCGCGGGAGCAGCAGATGGACGTCATCAACCGGACCTTCCACGGCGCGGAGGCTCGTGCCTGAGGAGGCCGTGCCCGCCACGCCCCTCGCCGCCAAGAGCCCCTTCGAGCTCCGCGTCGGCCTGGGGCGGCAGGTCCCCGAAGCGGGGGTCCGGGCCGCGCTCGCCACCGGCGACCTCGGCTTCCTCCACTCGTTCACCACCGGCTCGGCGGTGGACGGGCCTGGCATCCGCGTGGTGGCCTGGACCGCCGGCTGCATGTGGCGCTGCGTGTACTGCCACAACCCGGACACCTGGACCATGTCCAACGGCATGCCCGTCACGCTGGCCCGGGCCACGGAGGAGCTGGCCAAGTACCGGCACGGCCTCAAGGCCATGGCCGGCGGGTTCACCCTGAGCGGGGGGGAGCCCCTCATGCAGGACCGCTTCGCGGTCAAGCTCCTCACCGCCGCGCGCGGCATGGGCATCCACACCGCCCTCGACACCAACGGCTACTACGGGGCGCGCCTCGGCGACGCCGAGCTCGGCGCCATCGACCTCGTCCTCCTCGACGTCAAGGGCTGGGACCCGGAGCGGCACCGCCGCCTCACGGGCATGGACATCGCCCCCACCCTGGAGTTCGCGCGCCGCCTGGCGGCGCGGGGCAGGCCGGTGTGGCTCCGCTTCGTGCTGGTGCCGGGGCTGACCGACGACCCGGGCGACGTCGCGGCCATGGCGGGCTTCGCGGCGAGCCTGGGGAACGTGGAGCGGGTCGACGTGCTGCCCTTCCACCAGATGGGCCGGTTCAAGTGGAAGGAGCTGGGCCTCGACTACCAGCTGGGCGACGTCGAGCCCCCCTCCGCGGAGCTGGTGGAGCGGACCTGCGCCTCGTTCCGCCAAGCGGGGCTGAAGGCCTACTGAGCCCCGCACGCACCCTCCGGCGCAGTTTCCGGATAGCCCGGCCCCGCCCACGCCGGTATGCTCGCGCGGCTTGGCATCCCAGCGTCCGGCGACCATCCCCACGGGCGCGGACTCCCGGCTCCGCGGCCTCACGGGCGGACGGCTGGGCGTCGCCCTGCTCCTCGCCTTGCTGTGCCCCTCGGAGCCGGCCGCCGCGCAGGCCGCCTCTCCCGCGCCTCCTCCCTACTCGCTGCCCTGGCTGCTGCGCCCGGCCGTCCCCGGCTCGGTGCTCCGGCTGGACGAGAGCCTGGCCTTCCTCGAGGAGCCCGCGACGGGGCAAGGCGGCGCCACCTACGTCACGAGCCTGATCGTGACCTACCGGCTGACCCCCCGCTGGGTGCCGATCTTCCGCGAGACGTACATCCACGACGACCCGCCGGCGAGCGGGGCGCCCTCGGCCGACGCCTTCTCGAACCCGCTGCTGGGGGTCAACTACTTCCATCCCCTCGGCGGCGGGTGGCGTTGGACGGGGTTCCTCGCCAGCACCGTCCCCGTCGGCTCCGGGGGCGGCGACGACCCCGACACGGCCAAGGCCAACGCCCAGACCGCGGCCATGCGCGCCCGCTCGGCCATGGACAACGCGCTCTTCTCCGTGAACTACTGGACGGTGATCGGCGGCCTCGGGCTCGCGCGGATCACGCGCGGCCTGACCCTGCAGGCGGAGGTCACCGTGTTCCAGCTCACGCGGGTGCGCGGTCCCGAGACCCAGGACGGGAGCCGCACCAACCTCACCGCCGGCCTGCACGCCGGCCACTTCTTCTCACCCAAGGTGTCGCTGGGGGCCGAGATCCGGCTCCAGAACTGGCTGAGCGACGCCGCGCCCGTGCGCAGCGACCCCAGCGCGCGGCAGCAGCTCACCCTGGGCCTGGGCCCGCGGCTGCACTTCAAGCTCGCGGAGGGCCGGCTCTTGCGGCCCGGCCTCTCCTACACCCGCGCCTTCGACGATCCCATGAAGCGCAGCGGATACGACGTGGTGCAGATCGATGTGCCGTTCGCGTTCTGACCTCGCGGGCCGCCGGGCGGCGCGCCGGGCGCGGCGCGGGAGCCCGTGAGCTCCCACGGCCTCGGCATCGGCCACGCGGCGGGCCTCCTCGCCGTCCTCCTCCTGGGCGCGGCCCTCGGCCTGGGCGGCTACACCTTCGCCTACGCCAAGGGCTGGTCCTACCTCACGAACGACGCGGCCGCCTGCGCCAACTGCCACGTGATGCGGGACCAGCACGACGGCTGGACGAAGAGCAGCCACCGCGCGGTGGCGGTGTGCAACGACTGCCACACTCCCCACGACCCCGTGGGGAAGTACTACACGAAGGCCAGCAACGGCTTCTGGCACTCGTACTACTTCACCACCGGCACGTTTCCGGAGCCGATCCGCGCCACCCGCCGCAGCCGCGCCATCGCGGAGGCGAACTGCCGGCGGTGCCACGAGCCGGTGGTGGCG
Source organism: Vicinamibacteria bacterium (assembly GCA_036556965.1). GTDB lineage: Bacteria > Acidobacteriota > Vicinamibacteria > Fen-336 > Fen-336 > DATBIO01. The sequence goes on along the minus strand of DATBIO010000292.1, from coordinate 2,586 downwards.
GCCATGGGCACGCCCGCGCACGCGGGCTCGCGGGAGATCTCCTGCGTGAGGTGCCACGGATCGGTGGGCCACCTCGAGCTCGGCGCCACCAACGTGGCCGGGGAGGAAGGGCATGACTGAGACGGGAACGGGGGCGCCGAGGCGCTTCGGCCGCGGGGCCCTCCTGGCCATCGCCGCCACCGCCGCCCTCGCCGCGGCCGCGCTGACGGCCCTGCTCGTGAACATCATGGAGCGCAAGCAGGAGGCGAAGAACCCCTTCTTCCGGGTGGTGGAGCTCGACGACGCCACCGAGGACCCCGCCCTCTGGGGGAAGAACTTTCCCCTGCAGTACGACGCCTACCTGCGCACGGTGGACCAGCAGCGCACGCGCTACGGAGGCAGCGAGGCCCTCCCCCGGTCGCCCAGCGAGGCCGACCCTCGCTCCCAGGTGGCCCCGTCGCGCCTGGAAGAAGACCCGCGCCTGAAGACCATGTGGGCGGGCTACGCCTTCGCCGTGGACTTCCGGAAGAAGCGCGGCCACGCCTACATGCTCGAGGACCAGACGTACACGGAGCGGGTGGAGAAGTTCAAGCAGCCCGGCACCTGCATCCACTGCCACGCCTCCGTCTACGTGCCCTACACCAAGGCGGGGAAGGGCGAACTCATCAAGGGCTTCGAGCACTACAACGTGCTTCCCTACCAGGAGGCGCGCAAGGACTTCAGGCACCCCATCGCCTGCATCGACTGCCACGACCCCGTGACCATGGCCCTGCGCGTCACCCGGCCGGGCTTCCTGGAGGGCATCCGCGCCCTGAAGGCCGGCCAGGGCGTGCCGGACTACGACGTGAACGCCCAGGCCACGCGCCAGGAGATGCGGAGCTTCGTGTGCGGCCAGTGCCACGTGGAGTACTACTTCAAGGGCGAGGAGAAGCGCCTGACCTACCCGTGGGCCAAGGGGCTGAAGGTGGACCAGATCGCCGACTACTACGACGAGGCGGGCTTCAAGGACTGGACCCACGCCCGCACGGGCGCGCCCGCGCTGAAGGCGCAGCATCCCGAGTTCGAGATGTGGAACCAGGGCGTCCATTCCCGCTCCGGGGTGGCCTGCGCCGACTGCCACATGCCCTACACGCGCGTGGGCGCCCTCAAGATCAGCGACCACCACGTGCGCAGCCCCCTCCTCAACGTCAACAACGCCTGCCAGACCTGCCACAAGTGGCCGGAGGCCGAGCTGCTGGCACGGGCGGAGGCCATCCAGGGGCGGACGGTGGCCCTGCGCAACCGGGCCATGGACGCGCTCATGGAGCTGGTGGCCGACCTCGAGGCCGCCCGGAAGGCGGGGGCGAGCGCGGCCGTGCTGGACCAGGCGCGCGGCTTCCAGCGCCGCGGCCAGTTCTACGTGGACTTCGTGGAGTCGGAGAACTCGAACGGCTTCCACGCGCCCCAGGAGGCCGCGCGCATCCTGGGCGATGCCATAGACTACTTCCGCAAGGGCCAGGTGGCGCTGCGGCCCCTTCCTCCCGCGGGCACGCCCCGGTGAGGGCGGCGGGGAACGGGCCGCGCGCGCGCCTCCGCGCCTCCAGGAGGTCGAGATGAGGACCACCAGGCGGGTACTGCTCGCGGCGACGGCCGCCGTCCTTGTCGCGGGCTGCGCCACCGGCTCCAACCCGCCGGCCGCCGCCGCCGTGGCGGAGCCCGCCGTCAGGCCCGGCAAGTTCGTGTGGCACGACCTGGTGACCGACTCCCCGGATGCCTGCCGGAGGTTCTACGCCGCCCTCCTCGGCTGGGAGTTCGACGACGTCCAGCGCCTGGGGCGGCCCTACGCCATCGCGCGCCTCGGCCCGCAGCGGGTGGCCGGGATCGTGGCCAGCCGCCAGGGCCGCGCCAGGAAGTCGCAGTGGGTGGGCTACGTGTCCGTGCCCGACGTCGACCGCGCGGTGGAGGCGGCCACGCGCGCGGGCGGCCGCACCCTGGCCGCGCCGCGCGAGGTGGAGTCGATCGCGCGCGCCGCCGTGGTCGAGGACCCGCAGGGCGCCGCCCTCGGGTTCGCGCGCATCCACGCCGGCGATCCCGCCGACGCGGCGGCCCCCCAGGAGGGTCGCTTCTTCTGGATGGAGTACTTCGCGCGGGACCCCGACGCGGCCCTTTCCTACTACACGACGCTGCTCGGCTACCAGAGCGAGGCGACGGAACGGCTGGCCGGGCTCGCCTACCAGGTGCTCCGGACGGATCGGCCGCGGGCGGGCCTGCTCCCCGTGCCCCAGCCGGAGATGCGTCCGGCCTGGCTGCCCTACGTCATGGTCACGGACCCCGCCGGCCTCGCGGAGCGGGCGCGCGCCCTGGGCGGCACCGTGCTCTTCGAGCCGCGCGCGGACGTGCGCAAGGGCACCCTGGCCATCGTGGCCGATCCCAGCGGCGCGCCCCTCGCGCTGCAGAAGTGGCCGATCTCGTGACCCGGGACCGGGCGGAGGACACGATGCGAACACCGGACGCGCGGCGGGCGATGCGGGCCCTGGGGCTGCTGGTGGCCCTCCTGTGCCTGGCCTGCCAGTCGTCGGGCGGCGGCGTGGGCATGGACTTCAGCTCGGACGGCCCGGGCTGGGCGCC
>DATBIO010000291.1:0-30994 GCA_036556965.1 Vicinamibacteria bacterium | reverse complement strand
CACCAGCCGCGTCCCCGGCAGCGCGCGGCGCAGCCCGGGGAGGCTGCCTTCCACCAGCCGGTCGCAGACCTGGACGGTGTCCGTTCCCACGCGGCGCAGCTGCGCGGCGATGGCCTCCGCGCTCTGCAGGCAGGTCAGGAGAAAGCGCGACACGCCGGGGGGCACCACCCGGGCGATGCGCGCGATCGCCTCTTCGGGGATGACGCCGGGGCCGCTGGGCATGTCGGACACCAGGCCCAGCGCGCTGGCCCCGTGACGCACCGCCGTCCAGGCCTCCGCCTCGCTGGAGATGCAGCAGACCTTCACGCGCGGGCGGCGCGCCGGCTCCACGGCTTCAGCGCTCGCGACGGGGCCGCGGCTCTCCCACCCAGCCCAGGCGCCGGAAGACCAGCCACAGGCCGAGGCCGCCCAGGGCCATGGCGCCGAGCACGACGAAGTAGCCCCACCGCCAGCCCAGCTCCGGCATGTGCTGGAAGTTCATGCCGTAGATGCCGGCCACCAGGCTGAGCGGCAGCATGATGCCGGACATCACCGTGAGCACGCGGGCGATCTCGTTGGTGCGCGCGGCGGCCGCCGCCTGCACGCCCGCCACGATGCCGTCGAGCAGGTTGCGGGAGGAGTCGATGGCGGCCCGCACCGAGGACGCGCTCTGCTCCATGCCGAAGAAGGCCTGGCGCGACGGCTCGGAGATGAAGGGGCTGACCTTGGTCCCGAGCAGCATGAGCACGATGTGGATGCTGGCGGCCAGCTTCTTCAGGGTGAGGATGTTCGTGCCGGCCATGGAGATGGCCTCGTTCAGCCCCTCGAAGTCGCCCGCCCGCACCTTCGCCTGCAGGCGGTCGAGGGCGTTGTCGTTGGCCAGGTTCAGGTGGGCGTAGTCGTAGAGGCAGCGCTGCAGGAAGAGGAAGGCCACGAAGCCCGGCGTCTTCCCCACCAGGCGGAAGCTGGCCTCGCACGCCGCCTTGACCTCGTCCACCGCGGCCATGGGCCCGCGGTGGTAGGTGAAGACGAAGTCGGCGCCCAGGACCATGACCATGCGCTCGAAGTCGAGGGTGCTCAGGCCGCGGCTGGTGGAGAGGTGGCGCTCGGGGTCCCCCACCTCGTAGAGGTAGAAGGCGAGGCTGTCCGGCCGCTCCACGATGCGCGGCAGCACCTCGGGCTCGTCGAAGTGGCTGCTCAGGCGCAGGTCGATGTCCCAGCGCCCCATGACGTCGTTCAGGCTGCCGATGTTCGGGCCCTGGAGGTCGACCCAGCAGAAGACCTCGGGGTCGCCCAGCTCGCGGTCGAGATCCTCCCGCCCGAAGAGGCGCGCGGTGCGCGTGGTGGGGTTGAAGCTGACGCCGTGGAAGACGACGCCGGGCTCGGGGGCGAGGACCAGGGCAGGCTCGCTCATGCGGGGAGTCTCCTCCGGCGGCGGCGAGTGTGCCACCGAAGCCCCGGGGCCTGCAACGCTAGAATCCGGCCGCGTGGACCTCCGCGACATCCTGGCCTCGCACCGGCCGGCCGACGCCGACGAGGCGCGCCACCTCGCCCGCATCCGCGCCTTCGTGGAGGCCCATGCCGACCCGTTCGACCGCCGCACCCCCGAGGGCCACCTCACGGGCAGCGCCTTCGTGGTCGCCCACGACGGCGCGCGCACCCTTCTCCTGCACCACCGCAAGCTGGAGCGCTGGCTCCAGCCCGGGGGGCACGCCGACCCCGGGGAGGCGGACGGGGAGACGGTGGCGCTGCGCGAGGCGCAGGAGGAGACGGGCATCGCAGGACTGCGCCTCCACCCCGGTGCCCCTCGGCCCCTGGACGTGGACGTCCACGCCATCCCGGCGCGCGGGGCGGAGCCGGCGCACGAGCACCTCGACCTGCGCTATCTTGTCCTCGCGCCGCCCGGACTGGCCCTGGCGCGGCAGCCCACGGAGAGCCGCGCCCTGCGCTGGTTCGGCTGGGACGAGGCGGAGCGCGCGCTGGTTGGCGACCCTGGCCTCGTGCGCGGCCTGCGCAAGGCGCGCGCGTTCTTTCCGGCGTAGACTCGGACCATGATGGCGACCGCCCGCGCGCTGGGCCTGCTGGTGGCGGCCGCGGGCGCCGCGGCTCCCGACCCCGCCTACCGCGCCCAGATCGAGGACTGGCGGCGCCAGCGCGAGGAGCGGCTGAAGGCCGACGGCGGCTGGCTGTCCGTGGCCGGCCTCTACTGGCTCGAGGCAGGCGCGAACTCGGTGGGCACTGCCACCGGCAGCGCGGTGCTGCTGCCCGCGGGCTCGGCCCCCCCGCGCGCGGGCGTGATCGAGCTCGCCGGAGGCCGCGCCCTCGTGCGGCTGGAGCCCGGCGTGCAGGCCACGCTGGCGGGGGCCCCCCTCACGGGCCCCGCCCCCATGCGCACGGACCATGGCGGCGCGCCCGACGAGCTGGCCCTGGGGCGGCTGCGCATGACCCTGATCGAGCGGAGCGGGCGGGTGGGCGTGCGCCTCAAGGACCCGGAGAGCCCGCAGCGCAAGGCGTTCAGCGGCCTGCGCTGGTACCCCGTCCGCGAGGACCACCGCGTGACCGCGCGGTTCACCGCCACCACGGGCAAGACCATCCCCATCCCCAACGTGCTGGGGCAGGTCAACGAGATGGCGAGCCCGGGCTACGTGGTCTTCACGCTGGGCGGCCGCGAGCACCGCCTGGAGCCCGTGCTCGAGGACCCGGAGGCGGACGAGCTCTTCTTCATCTTCCGCGACGCCACCGCGGGGACCGACACCTATCCCGCGGGCCGCTTCCTCTACACACCGATGCCGAAGGACGGCCAGGTCGTGCTCGACTTCAACAAGGCCTACTCCCCGCCGTGCGCGTTCACGCGCTTCGCGACCTGCCCCCTGCCCCCGAAGGAGAACCGGCTGGCCACCCGCGTGGAGGCGGGCGAGAAGGACCCCCGCCTCCTGCACTGAGCCCGCGGCGCGGCGGCGGCGGGACCCGTCAGCGGGCCGCCGCCACGAAGTCCGCCCGCGCGTAGCCCCCCACCCTCCACTGGCAGACCGCCTCCCGCATGCGGTCGTCCGTGAGGTCCAGCATGAGGGGGGTGACGGAGACGAGCCTGTCGCGCAGCACGGCGTTGCAGTCGCTGCCGGGGACGTCCTCGTGCTGGTACTCGCTGCCCCCGATCCAGTAGTAGCGCCGCCCGCGGGGGTCCACCTTCTCGACGACCTCGAAGCCGTAGGTGTGCTTGCCCAGGCGCGTGACCGCGTATCCCGCGGGCTCCCCGCCTGGAGGCACGTTGACGTTGAGGAGCATGCGCGGCGGGAGCGGCTGGGCCAGGGCCCCCTCCACCAGGGCGCGCGCGAAGCGGGCGGCGGGACCGAAGTCGAAGCCCTCGCGCGTGGCCAGCGAGAACGCGATGGCGGGGACGCCGAGGAGCGAGGCCTCCATGGCCGCGGCCACCGTGCCGGAGTAGGTCACGTCGTCGGCCAGGTTGGGGCCGTGGTTGATGCCGGAGACCATCAGCCGGGGCCGGCGGCCCTTGAGCAGGTGGTGGATGGCCACGTAGGAGCAGTCGGTGGGCGTGCCGTCCACGGCGTACCAGCGCTCGCGCACCTTGCGGATGCGCAGCGGACGGTGGAGCGAGATGGCGTGGGAGGCCGCGCTCTGCTCGGACTCCGGCGCCACCACCCAGACCTCGCCCAGGGGCGCCAAGGCCTCCACCAGGGTGCGGATGCCCTCCGAGAAGTGGCCGTCGTCGTTGGAGACGAGGATGGGCCCTTCGCTCAAAACCGGACCTCCGCCACGCGCCCCTTCTCGAAGACGACCGTGCAGTCCGGGTACGTCCACTCCAGAAGGTCCTCGTCGCGCCTCTCCCGCGAGGGCCGTCCCAGCAGGCGCCGCACCTCGCTGGTGCGCATGCCGCGCGCGATGTCGCGCGACCTTCCCGACGCCGTGGAGGACGCGGCCGACGCCGCGGGAGGGGAGGCCGGCTCCGCGGCGCGGAACGCGGGCGCGCGCGGCTCGCGCGCCCCCGCGGGGTAGTTCAGGGCCAGCTCGCGCTGGAGGTTGACGGCGCGGGCCGAGGCCTTGGAATGGTCGCCCAGGAAGAAGTTGACCACCTGTCCCCGCTCCCCGTACTTCTTGGCGAAGCGCTTCCAGAGCTCGGGGCCGCGGCGCACGTCGTAACCCCCCTCGTAGGCGTAGCGCAGCCCCACGCGATCGGCCTGGTCCTCCAGGTCGCGGCCGTAGCCGTTCTTCCACGCCATCAGGCTGAACATGGCCAGCACCCCGGCCAGGGCGCGCTTCTTGTCGCTCTCGATGCTGTCGCTGGCCGCGGTCATGCCCAGGGCGGCCAGCTGGATCCACATCGCCTTCTTGAACTGCCGGCGCGTGTGCTCGTGGGTGGCATGGGCCAGCTCGTGTCCGAGGACGACGGCCAGCTCGTCGTCGTCCACGGCCTCCATCAAGCCGCTGAACACGTAGACCGAGTAGTTGCCCATGGCGAAGGCGTTCCAGTCCTTGTTGTCGATCACGTAGACGCGCACGTCGTCGGGGCGCAGGTAGGGAGGAAGCAGGCGGCCGAGGACGAAGCGGGCGCGGTCCACCTGCGGCCCGCTCTCGTGCAGGCGCCCGATCACGGCCACCCGGCCGGAGGACGACTTCTGGAAGAAGCGGCGCGCGCGCCGGTAGTCTGCCTCCGCCTCGTCCGTGAGCTCCCACACCTTCTTCTCGAACATGGCCTGGCCGTTTCGCTGCACCTCCACCTGGCGCGCGGCCAGGCTGCCGTCGGCGGCGCGGCGCCCCGTGGCCTTCACCTCGAAGCCAAGGGGCACGTCGTCCATGGCCTCCGCCCCGTCCTGCCCCTTGAACTTCCCGCCCGCGGCCAGGCGCACGCGCTGGCCGTCCACCACCAGCTCCGCGCCCCGGCGCCACTCCGCGTAGCCGTCCAGCGTCTCCTCCGGCGCCTGCGTCTGCGCGGAGGCGGAGGCCGCGCACGCCGCGAGCAGCGCCAGGAGAGCGAGCCGTGGCCTCATAGGCGAATGGACGTTAGCACACCGTCGCGGGGGACGCGTGTCGCTCCGTCCCGTTGGACGTCCGTAAAAAGAAGCCGCGCGCAAACCCCGGCGCCTTCGCCGTCGTCTGTACTGCAAAGTCGTCTGCCGGGCAATGCGACGGGGGCGCGGGCAGGTGGAGATGCGCTTCATTCCAAGCCGTTGGACGGCGCGTGCCGCCGTCGTCGGCGCCGGGGCCGTGGCCGCCGTGGTCGTGGACGTGGGCGCCGTGCACGCGCTCTGGCTCGACCTGCCCGCCTGGGATCGCTTGTGCCGCTCCGCGGCGGGGGCGGCGCGCGGGAGCGAGCCGGTGACGCTGCGCGTGGCCTGGCTCGACCACAGCGGGCGCGGGATCCCCGCCAAGATCGTGGGCGCGGAGCTGCAGCACGCGCTCGGTCCGGACGTGCGCGTCGCGTGGCGCCCGGCCGGCCGCGACCGGGCCTGGGCCGAGCCCGAGGTAGCGGTCATCGCGTTGGACACCGTCCCCCCCGGCAACCTGAGCGCGCGCGCCATGGGGGCAGCCCAGGCCAACGGCCGCGCGCTCTGGCTGTTCCTTTCCAACGTGGCCTGGAGCCTGGGAATGCCCGAGGGCGGCGGCATCCTCTCCATGTCCCACCGCGTGGCGCTGGCGCGCGCCGCGGGCCGCGTGGTCGCGCACGAGGTGACGCACCTGGTGGGCGGCCTGGGTCACGCGCCCGTGGGGCTGATGCGGGCCCAGCTCGACCGGCAGACGCTGCTCACCGCCCGCCTGCGCCTGGACGCGGGCGCAGCGCGCACGCTGCGGGACTGCGTCGTGCGCTGGAACGAGGGAGCGCCGTGCGCCGGGGCGGCGCCGGCGCCGGTGGCGGTGCTGGTCAGTCCAGACGCACGTACTGGTACTCGAACGGCAGCCCCTTGATCCCCCGCGCGGGCCGGCCGATCCAGTTCGCGATCTGGCCGGGCGCGGTCACGCCCTTCATGAGGGCCGCGATGTAGGCGCGGTCGTGGTCGGTGGGCAGCCACTCCGCCTTCCGGCGCTCCCACTCCTCCCGGGCCAGGAGCCGGCCGTCGGGATCGAAGGGCAGGTCCGCGTAGAGCCCGATGTGGCGGTAGAAGCGCTTGTCGGGCAGGCGCAGGCGCAAGGTCAGGGAGGCCTTCTCCAGGTGCTTGTTCCAGCGGTCCACGCCGCGCTGGCAGTCCTCGACGTAGGCGTCCCGGAGCACCTCGTTCATGGCGTTGCGCAGGGGCACGTCCTCCTCCGCCACCGTTCCATCCCGGGGCACCACCATCCGGTAGTACTGGTCGAGGGCCTGGTGGTCCTCGTAGGCCTCCTCCTTGTAGCGGCCCTTGAGGCCGGCGGCGAAGAAGGAGGCGGCATTGCTCGAGATCTCGCCCCCGAAGAGGTCCAGGGAAAGGGCGAACCAGAGGTTGAGGTAGCGCTGGATCATGTCCAGGGGGACGCCGCCCTGCGCGCGCGCGTCCTCGTTCCCGTCCTGCCGCATCAGCTCGGCGGTGCGTTGGACGATGCGCTCCACCCCCGTCTCCCCCACGAACATGTGGTGGGCCTCCTCCGTGAGCATGAAGCGGGTGGTCCGGCTGAGGGGATCGAACCCGCTCTCCGCCAGGGCCAGGAGCTGGTACTTGCCGTCCCGGTCCGTGAACATCGTGAACATGAAGAAGTCCAGCCAGTTGTCCACCGGCTGGTTGAAGGCCCCCAGGATGCGGGGCTTGTCCGCGTTCCCGCTGCGGCGGGCCAGCAGCTCCTCCGCCTCCTCGCGCCCGTCGCGGCCGAACTGCGAGTGCAGGAGGTAGACCATGGCCCAGAGGTGGCGGCCCTCCTCCACGTTCACCTGGAAGAGGTTGCGCATGTCGTAGAGGCTGGGAGCGGTGTGTCCGAGCATGCGCTGCTGCTCGACGCTGGCGGGCTCGGTGTCGCCCTGGGTGACGATGAGCCGCCGCAGCGTGTTGCGGTGCTCGCCGGGCACCACCTGCCAGGCGGGCTGTCCCTGGTTGTCCCCGAAGCCGATGGTGCGGTCGGGCACGGCGTCGGCCAGGAAGATGCCCCAGCGGTAGTCGGGCATCTTCACGTAGTCGAACTGGGCCCAGCCCTCCGCATCCACGCTGACCGCGGTGCGCAGCCAGACGTCCTTCTCCTGGAACCCCGCCGGGCCCATGTCCCTCCACCAGTCGAGGTAGCTGGGCAGCCACTGCTCGAGCGCGCGCAGCAGCTTCTTGTCCTCGCCCAGGTCGACGTTGTTCGGGATCTTCGCGTTCAGATCGACGTTGGACATGGCCCCCTCTCGTCCCCCGCTACGTGCGCTGCCAGCTGAAGCGCGCGCGCTCCGGCTTGCCGTACAGGGTGAGCGCGCCCTTCTCCCCCACCGCGTTGGGCCGCTGGAAGATCCAGTTCTGCCAGGCGGAGAGCCGCCCGAAGATCTTGGTCTCCATGGTCTCCGGCCCCGCGAAGCGGAGGTTCGCCTCCATTCCCGTGAGGGCGTCGGGGGAGAGGGAGACGCGCTCCTCCACCGCCAGCCGCACCTCGTCCTCCCAGTCGATGTCGTCCGGGGCGAAAGTGACCAGGCCCAGGTCGAGGGCCGCCTCGGCGTCGTACGCCCGGCCGTCCTCGAGCCCCTCCGGCAGGCCGCCCAGGAAGCGCGTCTCCAGGCGGCTGAGGCCGTTGGCCATGGGCAACGGCCCCCGGTTCATCCCGGAGAGGCTCACCGCCACCCCCTCCGCCGCGAGCATGTAGGCACGATCGGCGGCCAGGGCCAGCTCGAAGAGCGTGCCCGCGAAGCAGGAGCCCTCGTCGATCACGGCGAGGAGGCTGCGCGCGGTCTGGTCCAGGCGCTTGAGCACGCGCTTGGCGTGGTGCACGACCTCGCGCGCGAACCAGTCCTCCCGGTTCGCGAGCAGGGCCCGGTCGGCGGCCAGCACGCGCGCGGCGTCGCCGCGCGTCTTCAGCACGACGACCCCGATCTCCGGGCGATTGAAGCGGACGTCGAGCAGCGCGTCGTCCAGCTCGCGAAGGGCGCAGAGCGCCCACAGGTCGCTGCCCGCCTCGCGCATGGCCGCGGGCGAGAGGGGCTGGTCCCCGTCGGGGCCGCGCACGGTCAGCTCCGCCACGCGCGCGGCGGCGTCGACGGCGAGCGTCACGTGGCGGTAGTCGGTGCCCCCCGCGTGGCGCCGGGCCTGGAGGGGGCGCAGCTCGACGCCGGGACCCTCGCGCGCCGGCCCCCCGGCGGCCAGGGCGGCCGCCCGCTCCGCCACGCGGGCGCGGAAGCGCGACAGGGGGACGGTCTCGTCCACCAGCCGCCAGCTCACGGCCCGCTTGCCCTTGACGCCTTCCCCCAGGCTGGAGAACACGTCCGCCAGGTCGCGCCGCACGCGGCGCTTGTCCACCACGCGCGTGAGGCCGCCCGTCCCCGGGAGCACGGCGAGGAGGGACACCTCGGGGAGGCTCACCGCCGAGGAGGAGTCGTCCACGAGCAGGATCTCGTCGCAGGCCAGCGCCAGCTCGTAGCCGCCGCCCGCGCAGGGGCCGTTCACGGCGGCCAGCGAGCGGAGTCCCGAGTGGACGGAGGCGTCTTCCAGGCTCAGCCGCGTCTCGTTCGTGTACTTGCAGAAGTTGACCTTGAAGCCGTGGGTGGAGGAGCCGAGCATGTAGATGTTGGCCCCCGAGCAGAACACGCGGTCCTTGCCGCTGGTGACGACCAGGGCGCGCACTTCGGGGTGCTCGAAGCGGAGGCGCTGCACGGCATCGGCGAGCTCCACGTCCACCGCGAGGTCGTAGGAATTGAGCTTCAACGGATAGCCCGGACGCAGGCCGCGGTCCTCCTGCACGTCCATCACCAGGCGCGCCAGCGGCGGCTCGATCTCCAGGCGCCAGTGGACGTAGCGGGAGGGGTGCGTCTCGAAGCGTACGGGCGCCTGGTCGAGGGCGGCGGTGTCGGCCATCCCTCGACTCTAGACGGCGCCGCGGGAGGGTGTCAAGCACTATAGTGCAGCCCTGTCCCGAGTGGCGTGTAATATAGTGCAGATGATGGCGCGGGACGACCGCCTGCTCGAGGAGATGGGGCGCCAGGTGCGCGCCCTGCGCGAGGAGAAGGGGCTCAGCGCGCGCGCGCTGGCCGCGCGCGCGGCGCTCTCGGTGCGGTTCCTCGTCGAGGTTGAGAAGGGGGTGGCCAACATCTCGGTGCGCAAGCTGGCGGGCCTGGCCCACGCCCTGGGCACCTCCCCCGCCGCCCTGCTCCGCCTGCCCGCGGCCGCGGCGCGGCCGGTGGTGGCGCTGGTCGGCCTGCGGGGCGCGGGCAAGACCACCATCGGCAAGCGGCTGGCGCGGCGCCTGCGCGTGCCCTTCGTCGAGCTCGACCGCCGCGTGGAGGAGGCCGCCGGCCTCTCCCTGAGCGAGATCTTCGCCCTCCACGGGGACGGCTACTACCGCCGGCTGGAGCAGGAGACGCTGGAGCACGTGCTGGCGGAGGGGGCGGGCCGGCCCTTCGTGCTGGCCACCGCGGGCGGCCTGCCCACCTCGCCCGAGGCCTACGCGCTCCTGCGCCGCCGCGCGCTCACCGTCTGGCTGCGGGCGCGGCCCGAGGACCACTGGAACCGCGTGGTGCAGCAGGGCGACCGCCGGCCGATGGCGGAGCACCCCGAGGCCATGGCCGAGCTGCGCCGCCTGCTCGCCGCCCGCGAGCCCCTCTACGCGCAGGCGCACCACACCGTCGACACTTCGCGCCTCGACGCGGACGGCGCGGCGGCGGCGGTGGAGAGGCTGGTGGACCGGGCCTAGGGCCGGTGGCGCGCGGGGTCGTGGTCCCGGGCGCCGTAGCCGCGCAGGCGATCGTAGGCCGCGACCTGCTCCGGCCCCAGCAGCGCGCGCACCTCGAGGTGGGCGCGCAGGTGCGCCAGGCGCAGGTCCCCCTGCAGGCGGGCGATGGCCTGCACGGAAGCGGCCAGGGTGCGCTCGTCGATGGTCGCGGCGGCGAAGAGGCCGTCCAGCGCGCGCTCCTCCGCCACGATCGACGCACCGAGCGCGCGGGCGGAGGCCTGCATGCGGGCGAAGGCCTCTTCCGCGCCCCGCCGCTGGTCGGGGCCGAGGCCCAGCGCGTCGCCGAGTTCCAGGACGTGCTTCGGGCCCGGGTAGTGGTTCAGCTCCGCCGCCCGCGCCAGGCCCATGCCCTCGCCGCCGAGGTAGGCGGCGGTCTCCTCCGCCGACAGCGCCTTGACCACGCGCGCCTCCTGCCCCGCGTAGCCGCTCTGCACCAGGAACACCGCAAGGAACATGGCCATCACGTCGCACCCTCCAAGGGCGCCGGAAGGGAGCCCGCCGCCGCCGGCGCGGGCACGGCAAACGCCCCCAGGACGTCATAGCCCATCTGCCGCAGCAGGTACAGCGACCACCCCCGCTCCAGGTGGAACGCGGGCTGGAACAGCGTCTGGCTCACCAGGGGAAGGAGCGCGCAGCAGCAGGTGAGGCAGGCGGCGAGGAGCATGGCGAGAGCGAGCACGGCGCTGAAGACGAGCTTGAGCAGGAGGTAGAGGGCGAAGGCGCCGGCCTGGGCGCGCACGAGCGCGCCCAGGGTGCGCAGGGCGCCGCCGGCGGAGAGGCCCGTGGCCAGCTGGAGGGGGGCCACGAAATCGCGGAGCCCCAGCGCGACCAGGGAGGCCGCGACGAGCACGGCCAGCAGGCCGAAGACGAGCAGGACCAGGACCCCGATGCCCGGCCACCACGTCCCCTCCGCGCGCGCCACCGCGATGCCCACCACCGCGCCCGCGGCCAGGGCCAGCAGCACGAGCACGAGGATGGCCATGGCCAGGCCGAAGCTCCAGGCGAAATAGGAGGACGCCCGCGACGCGTGCTCGGCCCACGGCCGGCCGACCTCGGCGCGCCCCGTCGCCACCGCGTCCACGTACATGAAGACGCCGCGGCTGTTCACCCACAGGACCACGGCGGCCACCACCACCAGCACGGTGAGGGCGCCGGCCGCCACCGCGGCCACGATCAGGGCGTGCGCGGCCAGCCACTCGAGGCCGCCGGCCCCGTCACCGCCTCCACCGCCCCCGCCGTCGCCCAGGGTGGGCAGGTTGAAGCCCAGGCCGGCACGCCGCCCGCACTGGTCGAGGAAGGCCAGGAAGCCCAGCGTCACCCAGCGCTCGAAGCGGAAGGGGAACAGGTCCCGCCTCGTGTGCGCGAGCGCGGACTGGAAGGCGTCGAGCGGAGAGGGCCCGGTGCGTGGGAGCGGCCCGGCGGGAGAGGCCATGCGGGATATGGGGTGGGCGCGGATTCTATGGCGGGGACGGCCGGCGCGCCAGCGCGTCCGCGCCGGCGCGCATCACCAGGGAGGGCACGGCCCCGGAGGCTAGCCGTCGGTGAGGCGCTTGCCTTCCGCGATCTTCTGCTGGAAGCGCGCGATGAAGCGCCGGGCCAGGGCCGGCTCGTAGCCCCCGGCGCGGAAGGCGTCCTCCCACTGCCGGGGCGAAAGGCGGCCCAGCCGCTCGCAGGTCCAGCGCACGTCGGCGGGCGTCAGGTCGCGGAACAGCTCCTTCCAGCGGCCCGAGTAGTTGAAGCGGACGCGGCCCTCCGACACCCCCACCACGAAGGCCTCCTGCTCGAACTCCTCCACGTCGTTCCGCTCCGGGAAGAAGCGGCCGCTCTCCCCCAGGGACTGCCCGAGGTCCTTGACCACGTACCAGCGGCGCAGGCCCGCGCGCGGCTGGTCGAAGTCGTAGACGGCGTTCTGGTCCGGCTTGAGGTCGGAGTTGTTGAGCATGACCATCATGACCAGCGCGCCGCGCCAGGGCTGCGTGCCCACGAACGGGTTCTGGTGCCAGGACCAGTCGGCCACGCTCTTCATGCCGGGCGGGTTCGGGCGGAAGCGCGCGGGCTCCTGGGGTCCGGCCCAGTTGCCGCCTCCGGTGAGGGTCCAGCTCTTCACGTAGTACACGGGCGGCTGGTGGTAGCCCAGGGCCCACATGAGGCGCGAGGAGACGGTTTCCGACTGCGCCTCCTCGCCGACCTTCACGCTCCACTCCACGCCTCTCTCGTCCCTCACGTCGAAGCCCTTGCTGAAGCCACTGCTGTCGCGCTCGAGGAAGTCCCAGCGCCCGTCGGCCTTCGGCGCCTGCTCCGGCCCGAAGGGTCCCCAGTAGAGGTCGCGCGTGGCCAGGTCGGTGGGCTCGGCCCAGAACTCGGCCATCTGGGCGGGGGAGGGCGGCCCGGGCAGGGTGGACGCAATGCGGGTGGCGCAGCCCGCCATCAGCAGCCACCCCCCCGCGATCAGGAACGGCCAGCGTGCGCGCAGCGCGTGTCTCCCCACGGTGTCCTCCTCAGCCCGAGAGCTTCTGTCCCTGGTCCACGCGCTTCCGGATCGCGCGGATGAACCGCGCCGCGCGCTCGGGCTCGAAGCCGCCCGCGCGGAACGCGTCCTCCCATTGCCGGGGCGTGAGCCTCGCCAGGCGGCCGCACGTCCAGCGGACGTCCGCGGGCGTGAGGTCGCGGAACAGCTCCTGGTGCCGGCCCCGGTACGCAAAGCGCACCCGCCCACCGGCGACGCCGGCCACGAACCCCTCCCGCTCGAACCCCTCCACGTCGTTGCGCGAGCCCTGGGGGAACCGGCGCGCGGTGCCCAGGGAAGCCCCGAGGTCGCGCGTCACGTGCCAGCGGCGCGCGCCCTCGCGCGGCTCCTCGAGGTCGTAGACCACGTTGTTGCGCTCGAGCAGGTCCCAGTTGTTCACCACCAGCATCAGCACCAGCAGCCCGCGATAGGGCGCCGTGCCCACGAACGGGTTGTGGTGCCACGCCCAGGTCCCCGTCTTCTTCATGGCCTGCAGGTCGGGCCGGAACCGCGCGTTGTACTGCGGGCCCTCCTCGGGGCTGCCGGTGAGGCTCCAGTCACGCACGTAGTACGTCGGAGGCTGGTGGAAGCCGATGGCCCACACCAGCCGCGAGACGGTGACCTCCACCTGGGCCTCCGGCCCTGCCTTGACGCTCCACTCCACGCCGGCGGGATCCTTCACGTCCCAGCCGGGGCTGAATCCGGTCGCCTTCCGCGACACGAACTCGAAGCGCCGCCCGGGATCGGGGAGCAGGCGCGGTCCGCCCGGGCC
Source organism: Vicinamibacteria bacterium (assembly GCA_036556965.1). Lineage (GTDB taxonomy): Bacteria > Acidobacteriota > Vicinamibacteria > Fen-336 > Fen-336 > DATBIO01. The sequence continues at coordinate 17,906 of DATBIO010000291.1, read as the reverse complement.
ATGGAAGAGGTCGCGCGCCGCGATGTCCTCGGGCTCCACCCACAGCTGCGCCAGGACCTCCGCCGTGGGCGGGCGCGCGGGCGGGCGCACCGTCTTGGGCGCGGCCACGCAGGCGCTGGCGGCGAGGGTGATGCCGATGGCGGCGCGATGCAGGGGCATCGGGACGCGTCGCGATCGTTCAAGAAGCATGCCGCGGCTAAGACGTTGCCTGTGCGAGCCTGGAAGCCCGCGGAGGCGGGCCCGGTGTAAGGTTTGCACGGCTTGGCCGCCGGCGCCGTTCCGCGGATGATCGCGGCGTGACCACGCCGCCACCGCGCGTCCACCACCTCGCCCTGCGCGTGGGGGACCCCGATCGCGCCGCCGCCTTCTACCGCGGGCTGGGTCTGGTCGAGACCCGGCGGATCGAGGAGGGGGGGGTGCTGCGCGCCGTATGGCTGCGGGCATCCGGCACGGTGCTCATGCTCGAACGCACGCTCCGGGGCGGGGGCCCGGCGGAGGGCAGCGGGCACGTCCTCGCCTTCGCGGTCGAGGACCTGGCGGAGGCGGAGGCGCTGTGCCACCGCTCCGCCATCGCCATCGAGGACCGCACGGCCTCCACGCTCTACGTGCGCGACCCCGACGGCCACCGCGTGGGCCTCAGCGTCTTCCGCTTCGACGACACGCCGTGACCCCCCGCGACCGCAGCCGGGCCCAGCTCCTGGCCGCGGCCACCCTGTTCTCGACCGCGGGCGCCGCCATCAAGTACTGCCGCCTGGACGCGTGGGAGCTGGCCTGCTTCCGGGCGGGGCTGGCGGCGGTGGCCCTCTTCCTGCTGCTCCCCGCCGCGCGGCGCGGGTGGTCGTGGCGCACGGCGCTGGTGGCCGTGAACTACGCGGCCATGGTCATCCTCTTCGTGCGCGCCAACAAGCTGACCACCGCCGCCAGCACGATCTTCCTCCAGGCCACCTCGAGCCTCTACATCGTGGCCCTCGGTCCGCTGCTCCTCCGCGAGCGCGCGCGTCGGCGCGACCTGCTGACGCTCCTGACCGTGGGCGGCGGCCTCGTGCTCCTCGTCGCGGGCGCGCCGCCGCCGGCACGGTCGGCGCCCGACCCCGCCACCGGCAACCTCCTGGCGGCCCTGAGCGGCCTCAGCTCGGCCCTCATGCTGATCGGCCTGCGCTGGCTGGGCCGGCACCCGGCCCCGGTCGCCTTCGATGGCGGCGTGGCCGACGCCGACCAGGGCGGGGCTGCCCCGGCGGTCCTGATGGGCAACGTGCTGGCCTTCGTCGTCTGCCTGCCCTTTGCCATCCCCGTGGCCGAGGTCCGCGCCATCGACTGGGCCCTGGTGGCCTTCCTCGGCGTCTTCCAGATCGCGCTGGCCTATGCCCTGCTGATCGCCGCCCTCCGGCACATGGCAGCCATCGAGGCCTCGCTCCTGCTCTTCATCGAGCCGGTGCTGAACCCTCTGTGGGCATGGCTGGTCCAGGGGGAGCAGCCGGGGGCGTGGGCCTGGGCGGGCGGCCTCCTCATCCTGAGCGGCACGCTGCTGCGCGCCGTCTGGGATGCGCGCACCGAGGCCTGAGCGCTGGCGCCGCGCTTGCAGTGTCGGCCTCCACGATGACGGGGGCAACAGCCATCGATGGCCGCAACCGCAGGACCTGCCGTGGGTTGCATGGGCCAGCGGCGTGGCCGTGCTGGCCCGCGGGACACACCGGCGTGGCCGCGTGGCCACGCGAGTCGATGGCCGTCGGAACAGGAGGTCGATGACGATGAGCGTTCGTGTCCGACCCGCGTCCCTTCAGGACGGCGTGGCCGTGCTGGCCCTCCTCGAGGAGGTGGGCTACTTCCCCGAGCCCATCTCCTTCGCCAAGACGTACCGCAAGACCCTGGGCGACCCGCATTTCATGGTGCGCGTGGCGGAGGCCGAGGGGCGCGTGATCGGCGTCGCCAGCCTCTCCTTCCGGTGGCAGATCGGACTGGGCGGCCTCCTGGCCTGTCTGGACGAGCTCGCGGTGTCGTCCGCCGCGCCCAAGGGCGCCGACCGGGCGCTGATGCAGGCCACGGTCGGGAAGGCCAAGTCGCTCGGGGCGCGGCGAGTGGTGGTCCGCGCCAACGAGGGGACCCCGCCGCCCCGGGCCGCCATGGCCCAGCCCGCCTGAGGCGGCCCGGCGGCCCGGCCGCCGGCCGATAATGCGCCGTGGCCCGCAACGACTCCTTCGACATCGCGGGCCCGGCGGGGGGGCTGGAGGCCGTCCTCATGCACCCCGAGGAAGCGCCGCAGGCCGCCGCCGTGGTGTGCCACGCGCACCCCCTGCACGGCGGCATGATGCACTTCAAGCCGGTCTTCCGCGCGGCCAAGGCGCTGCAGGAGCAGGGGGTGGCCGCCCTGCGCTTCAACTTCCGCGGGGTGGGACGGAGCGCGGGGACCCACGACGAGGGCCGGGGCGAGCAGGACGACCTGCGCGCGGCCCTCGACGAGATCGGGCGCCGCTTCCCGGGCGTCCCCCTCTTCGCCGGGGGATTCTCGTTCGGCTCCGCGGTGGCGCTGCGCGTGGCCGCGCGCGACGAGCGGGTCCGCGCCGCCTTCGCCCTCGGCTTCCCGCTCTCCATGGTGGCCGACCCCTCGTTCGTGACCGCGCGCGCGCTGCCCCGGCTGTTCGTGCAGGGGGAGCAGGACGTCTACGGCGCCCGCGAAGCCATCCAGGACCTGGGCGCGGGCGCCACGCCCCCGGCGGAGGTGGTGGTGGTGCCCGGCGCGGACCACTTCTTCGCGGGACACCTGGACGAGCTTCAGGATGCCGTCTCCCGGTGGGCGGCGCGCCGGCCCTGGGCCCCCGGCTAGCATCGCTCCGCGTCGTTGCACGGCGACGTCACGCGCGGGCGCTATGATTGTCGCCGATGAAGCGTCTTCGGCTGGCCGTGAACACGGGCGGCGGTGACGCCCCCGGCCTCAACGCCGTGCTGCGGGCGGTCACCCTCACCGCCCTCAACCGGGGCTACGAGGTGGTGGGCATCCGCCGCGGCTACCTCGGCCTGCTCGACACGAGCCAGCTCTTCCCCATGACCATGGAGACGGTGCGCGGCATCACCCACCTGGGCGGGTCCATCCTGGGCGCCAACAACCGCGGCAATCCCCTGGCCATCCGCGTGGTGGAGGGAGGCAAGGAGCGGTACATCGACGTCTCCGACGAGGCGGTGGCCAACTTCCGGCGCCTCGGCTTCGACGGCCTCATCGCCATCGGCGGCGACGGATCGCTGAAGATCGCCTGCGAGCTGGCCAAGAAGGGCATCCCCATCGTGGGCGTGCCCAAGACCATCGACAACGACCTGGCCGCCACCTTCCTCACCTTCGGCTTCGACACCGCGGTGACCACCGCCACCGAGTGCATCGACAAGCTGCACTCCACGGCGGAGAGCCACGACCGCGTGATGGTGGTCGAGGTGATGGGCCGCTACTGCGGCTGGATCGCCGTGTCCTCCGGCCTCTCCGGCTCCGCGGACGTCATCCTCATCCCCGAGATCCCGTTCCGCTTCGAGAGCATCTGCCAGAAGATCATGGCCCGCGAGGCGGCCGGCCGCCACTTCTCCATCGTGGTGTGCGCCGAGGGCGCGCGCCCCGAGGGCGGCGAGCTGACCTTCCAGGAGGCGGGCCACGACGGCCGCGAGGGACGTCTGGGCGGCGTGGCGGAGAAGGTCGCGGTGGAGATCCAGGCCCGCACGGGCAAGGAGACGCGGGCCCTGGTCCTGGGCCACCTCCAGCGGGGCGGGATGCCCACCGCCTTCGATCGCCTGCTCTCGCTGCGCTTCGGCGCCGCCGCCGTGCGCCTGGCCGGCGAGGGCAAGTGGGGGCACATGGTGGCCTTCGACCCGCCCGACGTGGTGGCGGTGCCCCTGGAGGCGGCGGTGGCCTCCATCAAGCAGGTGCCCGTGGACGGCGACATCGTGCGCAGCGCGCGCGACCTCGGCATCTCCTTCGGCGACTGAGGCGGTGCCCCCGCGCGGGGGCACCGCTCGCCGCCCGAGGATCCCTAGGGCACGATCAGGCTCCAGATCAGCATCACGGCCACGTTGCACCCGAACTTGCGGGCGCCGTGCCCCAGGTGCAGGCGCGTGATGATCTGGTCGCACGAGCAGCCGCCCGTGTCCTCCGTGGTGAAGGTGGGGGCGAAGGAGAAGGGCGGCGGGCCCATGTCGAAGACATCGTCGCCGTTCCTCAGCGCGTAGTGCAGGGGCAGCAGGGTGACGGTGGGCACGCGCTCCGGGATGACGGTGCCCGGACAAACGTCGCAGGCGTCGCCCACGCCGTCCCCGTCGGTGTCCGCGCCGCAGGGATCGTCGCAGGCGTCGCCCACGCCGTCGCCGTCCGCGTCCGCCTGGTCGGGGTTGGCCACCGCCGGGCAGTTGTCGCAGGCGTCGCCGAAGCCGTCGCCGTCAGCGTCCGCCTGGTCCGGGTTGGGGCTCGCGCAGTTGTCGCAGGCGTCCCCGGCCCCGTCCCCGTCGCTGTCGGCCTGGTCGGGGTTGGCCGCCGCCGGGCAGTTGTCGCAGGCGTCGCCGAAGCCGTCGCCGTCGGCGTCCGCCTGGTCCGGGTTCGGCGTCTCCGGGCAGTTGTCGCGGTCGTCGGGCGCCCCGTCCCCGTCCGCGTCGCTCATGATGAAGACAACCGTGCCGTCGTGGTCGGACGAGCGCAGCGAGGTGGTGGGGTCGTCGTCGAAGCCGAACGGCGCGTCGGCGTTCCCGCGGGAGTGCTCGGTGCCCCGCAGCCACGCGTCGAGCCCGCTGGTGGTGATGGCGTGGTCCAGGCTCTGCGCCGAGCCGTCGAAGGCGAACGAGTAGCGCTCCTCGGCGGGCATGCCCAGCGTCTGGTTGGTGAGGGCCGGGCTGGGCAGCGCGGAGGCGTCCACCGGCACCAGGGACCCCTGCGGGTCGGGCAGGCCGGTGACCTGGCCCATGACGTCCACGTAGCCGTCGGTGAACTCGAAGGCGTTGAAGTCGCCGATGACCACCAGGCGCACGCCCGGCTCGGAGGACTGGACGTCCTGGATGAACCCGGCCAGGCGCACGGCCTGCTCATGGCGCTTGGCGCGGACGCGCGGCCCGTCGGAGGGGTCGTCGACGCCGCCCAGCGACCTCTGGTGCACGACCATGACGGCGAGCGGGAACTCGCCGTTGTCCACGTAGGCGCCGCGCAGCAGGAGCGGAGGCCGGTCGTTGAGAAGGGCGGGCGGCTGGCCGGGGAACTCGAAGACGTCGTCCTTGCCCAGCTGCGTGATGGAATCCACGCGCACCGTGCTCCGCACGAGGAAGCCCACGTCGATGCCGCCGATGTCGTTGCCCTCCTCGAGGTAGGGCGTGTAGAGCAGGCTCGGGTCGTCGATCTGGATCCGCGCCGCCACGTCCTCGAGGACCTGCAGGTTCTCCACCTCCTGCACGGCGAGGATGTCCGGCGCCCCCATCGCGTTGCGCACGTGCATGGAGAACTTGGCCAGCCGGTCGGCGTACTGCTGCGGGGTGGGCACCGGGTCGTCCTTGCCCGGCTCGTCCACCAGGTCGAACAACCGCAGGAAGTTCTGGGAGCCCACGGTGAGCTCGCCCGCGGCGCGCGCGCGCACCGGCCGCACGGCCACGTCGCCCTCGACGGTCATCGACGTGGGCAGGATCTGGTAGTCGCCGAAGGAGAAGAAGAGCGGCCCCTCCGCCGTGACCACGGCCCCCGCGGGCAGGCCCACGAAGTCGGGAGGCGCGAACTCGTCGTCCTCGATCTCGAAGATCTGCGGGTTGCCGTCGAAGACGGGCAGGCCGGGCAGGCCGGGGAAGAGGATCCCGGGCTCGCGGAACGGCCGCGGCGGCACCGCCACCACCGACGCCTCGCCGAACTGGTTGGTGGGGCTGGAGACGATGCCGTTGACGATGCGCACCAGCATGCCCTCGAAGCGCTCCATCGCGTTGGCGGGCTGCGGCTGGTCGGGCGACGGCGTGGTGGCGTCGAAGTCGAACGGCGCCGGCACCGCGCCGCTGCCGGTGACGGTCACCTCGTCGGCGTCGAGCTCGGTCATCTGGAAGAACTCGACCACCTGGCCGTCCACCGTGACCACGTCACCCACGGAGACGGTGGGCGCGGAGCCGGTGAAGACGAAGAGCCCGTCCGAGGTGTTGGCGTCGGCGTCCGGGGTGGGGTCCTGGATGAAGAAGCCGTTCGAGATGACGGCGGTGACCACGTTCTCTTCGGTGCGCCGCGACTGCCCGACCATGGGCGAGACGAGCCCGGCGCCCTGGATCTCCGCGATCTGGGCCGCCTCCGGGGGAGGGGGCGGGGTGCACGGGTGGGCGGGATGGCAGCCCAGCGCGTCGAACGTGTTGCTGGCGAAGCCCAGCCATTCGACCGAGGGGTCGAAGGCGTCGGCCCCGTTGGGGTCGCCGCCCGTGATGGCGGCCATGCGGGTCAGGGTGTTGTCGGCGGTGGAGGTGAGGCCGGTCCCCCACTCCGTGCCGGGGTCGGTGCCGATCTGCCCGATGACGTCGATGACGGTGGTCCCGTGTCGGAGCACCACCGCGTCGTCCCCGTTGAACCATCCCGACCCGTTGGTCTGGTCGGCCTGGGCCAGGATGATGGGGTCCGCGCTGGCCTGGGCCAGCACGTAGACGTCTCCCGCGGCCACCGTGCCCGTCAGGTTGATGGTGAGGGTGGCCACCGGGTTGCCGTTGAAGTGCATCTGCACGTTGTAGCCGTCGGCGGCGAGGTTCACGGGCGCGCCCGTGCCGTTGTAGATCTCGAGTGCCTTGTTGTTCGAGCTGCCCTCGATGTACTCCGAGAAGAACAGCTCCGTGGACTGCGCGGCGGCGGGGGCTGCCGCGAGCAGCGACCCGGCGAGGCACAGGGCAGGCATGGTTCGGGAGAGCTTCATGCGTGAATCCTCGTTTGTCTGTGCAGGGAGAGCACGCGGACCCCGGAGGGGGGCAGGACGCGGCCGATCAACCTGTTCTTGAGACCGCGGGCAGTTTAACAGGCGTGTCAACGGCGGGGATGTGACGAAGCCCACCAGGCCCGCAGCAGGAGGGCCTGCGCGCACGAGAGCGCCGGGAGGGTGACGTCCGCGCTCCAGTAGGACGAGACGAAGGGACCGCCCGCGGCGCGGGAAGCGAGGGCCAAGCCCAGTCCCAGCACCAGGTTGGCGGCATAGAAGAGCACCCCGAGCCCGAGGCACTCCAGCACGAAGGCGGCGGCCGCGCGGAGCCCCGCCCCTCCCCATCCCCGCCGCCGGAACCAGAGCCAGGCCCCCAGCGAGGACAGGCTGACCACCACCAGCACGTAGGGCCCGGGTCCCATCAGCGGAAGCCCGCCAGCCGGTAGTAGGCGCGCGCGGCCAGCTCCCCGGCCAGGGCGCGGGCCAGGCCCAGCCGCGCCTCCGGGCGCGCGCTCTCCGCCCCCGGGGAGACCACGGGCGCGGTGCGCACCTCGAAGCCGGCGCGCTCGAAGAGCGCCGCGGCGCGCGGGAGGTGGTCGGCCCCGCTCACGAGCAGGATGCGGGCCGCCCCGCGCGGGCGGAGCACCTCGGCCACGCGCTGCGCCTCCTCGCGCGTCGTGCGGCCACGGTCCTCCACCACGACGGCCTCGGCGGGAACGCCCAGCTCGCCGGCGAGGCGCGCGCGCAACGCGGCCTCCGTGGAGCGGCTTTCGTAGGCCGGGCCGAGGAGCACGAGCAGCGGCACGCGGCCCGTGCGGTGCAGGCGCATGCCCTCCACCAGCCGGCGCAGCGAGCTGTCGGTGAGCATGTCCCCGGTAGCGCCCGCGCCCAGGACCACCACCGCGTCCACGGGACCCGACCGCGCCGGCGCGGAGAGGCTTCGGTAGAACACCGCCGCGGCCGGCGTGAAGGCCGCCACCGCGAAGGCGGCGGCCGCCGCCGCTCCCAGCGCGCGCAGCGCCCTCATCGGGCCTGCGCCTCGCCGGCGACGGCCGCGGTGGGACGGGCGCGCGCGGGGTCGGGCAGCAGCACGGCCACCAGCGCCGCCACCGCTCCCGCCACCGCGTGGGGAGCCTCGCGGCCTCCCCCGCCCAGCAGGACCGCGGCGGCCACGGCATGGGCAAGCAGGACGGGCGCCGCGTAGGGCCAGAAGACGGTCCGGCGCATGCCCGCGAAGAGGGCGCAATAGAGGGGCAGCGCCACGTGCAGCCCCGCCGCGGACGGCGCCACCGCGAGCGTGCCCACGACCAGCCCCACGGCCAGGGCGGCCCCGCGCACGAAGGCCACCGCCGTGCGGCCCCGCTCGTAGAGGTAGGGGAAGCCGGCGCCCAGGCCGATGGCCCACAGCGCGGCGGGAGCGAGAGGGGCCGGCGCGCCCACGGCGCGCGCGGCGGCGGGGAGGAGGGCCAGGCCGAGGAGCAGGGGCGACCCGTTGCGCAGCCACTTCAAGAGGCGCGAGGAGCGCCCGAGTCGCCAGTCGGCGAACAGGTACCCGGCGTAGAGGGCCCCGGCCACGGCGAGGGTGGGCGCGCCCGCGGCCGCCCCGAGCGCCGCGGCGCCGAGGGCGAGGGCCAGCTCGTGCGGGCGCGGAGGCGGCCCCGGCGCCCGGTAGAGGACCTCCTTGCGCAGGTCGGCCTTCACCCCCGGCAGCAGGGAACGCTCGACGCGCTGCCGCAGCAGGGCGAGGAGGGCGCCCAGGGCCTCCGCCTCGGGCCGGCCGCGGAAGGGCGCGGGGTCGATCGGCTCGTGGAAGCGCACGCGCACGCGGGCCGGTCGCGGCAGCGACTGGAAGTGCGGCCAGGCGCGGAACGCGCCCGTGATGGTGGCGGGCACCAGGGGGGCGCCCGTCTCCCAGGCCAGGCGGGCCGCCCCCTCGCGCAGGGACGCCTCCATCCACCCCTGGGTCGAGCGCCGGCCCTCCGGGAAGATGCCCACCACCTTGCCCGCGCTCACCGAGGCCTTCGCCCTCTCGTACGCCTCGCGGCCCTTGCCGCGGCGGGTGTCCACGGGGAAGGCACCGAACGCGCGCAGGACGGCGCCGAGGAGGGGGATCCGGAAGAGGAACTCGGCGGCCATGAAGTGGATCGGGCGCCGCACCTGCAGCGAGAGCAGGATCGGGTCGAGGTACGACGGGTGGTTGGCCGCCACCACCGCGCCGCCCTGGGCGGGGACGTGCTCCTCGCCCAGGCAGTCGTAGGTGAAGAGGAGCCGGAAGAGCGACTCCACGAACGGGAAGAGGACGGACCGCGCGGCCACGCGGACCCTAGCGCGGCGACACGACGGAGACCGCGGAACGCAGCCGGGCCAGGGCGGCGGCGGGGACCACGCGGACCTCGCGCAGCCGGCGGGGCCGCGCGCGCGCCACCGTGGGCGCGCTGAGGACGTCGGCGAGGACGAGGTCGGCCGCCCGCACCGCGCGCCGCCACCGGGGGTCGGAGAGCAGGCACGCCTCCACCAGGAGGTCGTCGCCGCGCAGCGAGCCGAAGAAGACGCTCGCGAAGGGCAGCACGGTCGGGGAATGGGAGACCACGAGGACGATGCTGGCCCCGGGCAGCGCCAGCACCGCTTCCCTCTCCTGCGCGGGCACCTCGAGGGTGACCACCTCCAGCGAAGCGGCGGGGGCGATCCGGCGCACCGTCTCCACGTGGTAGGGGAGCACCACGCCCAGCGCGCCCGCGAGCAGCCCGGGGTCGCGCGCCAGCTCGTCGATGCTGCAGCAGGCCACGGGCAGGGGCACCGCCTGCCTGACCTCGTGCGCCAGCAGCTCCGCCATCTCCCGCACCGGGTCGGCCACCACCACCCGCTCGGGGGGCGCCGCCGCCAGCCACCGCTCCACGGCGGCGCGGATCTCGGGTCCCCGGTGCCCCTTGGCGAAGGCCGCGTGCAGGGCGAGCCGGATCATCTCGTCCAGCCCGCGCGCGTCGGCGAAGGTGCCCGGGCCGCCCTTGCGCACGAAGACGCCCGCGCCGCGCCGCAGGTCCACGTGCCCCGCCTTCTCGAGGTCCTGGTAGGCGGCGGACACCGTGTTGTGGTGGACCTTCAGCGTGCGGGCCAGGGCGCGCACGCTGGGCAGCTTCTGCCCCTGGCCCAGCGTCCCGGAGAGGATCCTCAGCTCGAGCTGGGTGACGAGCTGGTCACGCACCGGTACTCCGCCCTGCCGGTTGAGCACGATGTCCAGCATCAGCGGACGGTGGCGTGGTGCAGGTCAGACCTCCAGGATCTTCGGCACCCGGGTCAGGTTGCGCGCGCCGGTCTCCGTCACGAGGGCGACGTCCTCGATGCGCACGCCCCCGAGGCCGAGATAGTACAGCCCGGGCTCCACCGTCACCACGTGGCCGGGCCGCAGCACCGAGGGACGCGTGGAGATGGACGGCGGCTCGTGGATCTGCAGGCCGAGCCCGTGCCCGGTGCCGTGGAAGAAGCCCTGCATGCGCCCGCCGCGCGGTCCCGTGCGGTAGCCGCGCGCCTCGAAGAGGGACTGGATCTCGCGGTGGATGTCGCGCCCCTGCGCGCCCGGCCGCAGCCGCCGGTGGCCCAGGCGCACGCCCTCCGCCACGAGGGCGTAGACCTCCTTGAGCCGCTCGCTGGCCCGGCCGCGCACCACCGTCCGTGTCAGGTCGCCGAAGTACCCCGTGCGCTCGGAGCGGGGGAAGATGTCCATCACGATCGGGCTGTGCGCGCGGATGGGACCGTGCCCCTCCTCGTGCGGGTCGACGGCCTGGTCGCCGGGCGCGCAGATGGTGTGGGCGGGCACGCAGCCCTCGGCCATGATCCGCGTGTTCACGGCCGCCCGCAGGTCCTCCGCGGTGAAGCGCCGGCCGTCGCGGCGGAGGTAGCCGTCGCGGCCGGGCCGGCAGAGGGCGAGGGCCTGCAGTCCCGCCCCCAGCCCCGCCTCCGCCGCGCGCAGGGAGGCGACGATGGCGCGCACCTCGTGCGCCGCCTTCGTCTCGCGCTCGGGCCAGAAGGGGTCGGCGCCGATGGTGAGGCGCACCCCCAGCCGGCGCAGGTCATGGAAGAGGCCGGCCGGAAAAGCGCGCGGGACGGTGGCGCGGCGCACGCCGGCGCGGGCGAGGACGGCCGCCACCACCCGCGCCACCGTGGCCGGCTTCCCCCTGCCCTCCACCTCCCGCGCCACGCGCGACCACGACAGCACCTGGTCCACGGTGGCCTGCTTGCGCGCGCGGTCCATCTCCAGGTCGCTCATGACGAGCAGCCGCCGGCGTCCCTTCTGCACGAAGAGGAACGGGTCGGGGGCGAAGAACCCCGTGGGGTACAGGATGTCCGCGTCCTGCTCGGAGGCCGCGTAGAGGAGCACGTCCCGCGCGGGCGCGCGGCCCGCGCTCATGCCGACGGACGGTGATGGTGGCGGGGCGAGAGCACGTAGACCTGCGCCAGGCCCGCCACCCCGGCCAACAGGTGGTAGCGCCGCTTCCAGGCGCTCCCCTCGTCGCGGCTGTGGGCCAGGGCCAGGAGGGCGAAGAGGGCCAGCAACGGGAGCAGGCGACGCTCGCGCAGGCGGAGGAGCTGGAGCAGGGCCACCACGCTGGCGGCCACGAAGAACGCCACCAGCCCCCCGCTCACCTGGCCGCCCGCCCGCGCCGGCGGCGCGTCACGCCGGCGCCACCTCCACCAGGGTGTCGTAGAAGGTGGCGCCGCCCCCGAGGTCGGCCAGCTCCTGGCCGGTGACGGCGTTGGCGTTGCGGCCGCCGGGGCACATCTTGGCCCACCACACCGAGAGGCCGACCACCACCCCTTCCCGCGCCGCGTCCGAGACGCGCGCGCGCGCCAGGAAGGAGCCGCGGTCGTTGAAGGTGCGCACGAGCTGGCCGTCGGCGATGCCGCGGCGGCGGGCGTCGTGGGGGTGCAGGGTCAGGCTGGCTTCGCTCTCGCGGCGCACGAAGACGGGCTGGGCCGAGAACGTGGAGTTCAGGAAGTGGTGCGCGGGGGGCGAGATGAAGGCCAGCGGATAGCGCCGGGCCAGCCCGGGCGCGCTGGCGACGTTCTCCCGCGGCGGGACGTAGGCGGGCAGCGCGTCGTGGCCGGACGCGGCCAGGGCCTCGGAGCGCAGCTCGCACTTGCCCGAGGGCGTGGGAAACCCCCCCTTCGCGAAGGGCACGAAGGGCTCGCCCAGGCTGAGCCGCACGGAGGTCTCGCGCTCCAGCCGCTCGAAGGTGACGCCGGCCAGGTGGGGGTGGTCCCACTTCATGGCCTGCCGCGCCATGGCCTCGTCGCTGTCGCGCAGGCAGGGATGGTCGAGGCCCATGCGCGCGGCCAGCAGGCGGAACACCTCCGTGTTGCTCTTCGCCTCGCCGAGGGGAGCGATGGCGGGCCGGCTCAGGCTCAGGTAGAGGTGGCCGTAGGCCTTGTGGATGTCGTAGTGCTCCAGGGTGGTGGTGGCGGGCAGCACGATGTCGGCGAAGTCGACGGTGTCGGTGGCGAACAGGTCGTGCACCACCGTGAAGAGGTCCTCGCGGAGGAGCCCCGCGCGCACGCTCTCCTGCTCCGGCGCCACCGCCCCGGGATTGGAGTTGTAGACGAACAAGGCCTTGACGGGCGGGGACAGGGCGGCGTCGGTGAGGATGCGGCCGAGCTGGCTCATGTTGAGGGAGCGCGTGCCCGGGGGGACGAGGTCGGGACGCTCCAGGGCATCGCCGTCCACCGGGAAGGTGCCCGAGGTGGACAGGAGGAGGCCGCCGCCCGCGTGGCGCCAGGCCCCCGTCACCGCGGGCAGGCAGGCGATGGTGCGCACGGCCATGCCCCCGCCGGCGTGGCGGTTCAAGCCGTAGTTGATGCGCAGGGCCACCGGCTGACGCGTCGCGCACTCGCGCGCGAAGCGCTCGATGGCCGCCGCCTCGAGCCCGGTGATGGCGGCCACGCGCTGCGGGCTCCACTCGCCCGCCCGCACCCGGAGCTCGTCGGCGCCGACGGTGTGCTCCGCCAGGTACGCGCGGTCCTCGAGGCCGTCGCGGAAGATCACGTGCATGACGCCCAGGGCCAGGGCCGCGTCCGTGCCCGGGAGGAGGGCGAGGTGTTCGTCCGCCTTCTCCGCGGTGCGGGAGCGGTAGGGGTCCACCGCCACCAGCCTGGCCCCGCGGCGCCGCGCCTCCTCGATGAACGGCCAGAGGTGCACGTTGGAGGTGACGATGTTGGCCCCCCAGGCCACGATGAGGCGCGCGTTGACGATGGCCTCGGGGTCGAGGCCCATGGACTTGCCCACGGTGGCCTTCAGGCCCGCGGCGCCCGCGCTGGCGCAGATGGTGCGCTCGAGCAGGCTCGCGCCCAGGGCATGGAAGAAGCGACGGTCCATGCTCCCGTAGGACAGGAGACCCATGTTGCCGGCATAGGAGTACGGGAGGATGGCCTGCGGCCCGTGCTCGGCGATGACGGCCCGGTAGCGGTCGGCGATGACGTCCAGGGCCTCGTCCCAGCCGATGCGCTCGAACCGGCCTTCACCCTTGGCTCCCACGCGCCGGAGCGGGTACAGGATGCGGTCCGGGCTGTAGACCCGCTCCAGGTACTGGTTGACCTTGGCGCAGAGGAAGCCCTGGGTGAAGCGGTGGTCGGGATCGCCGCCCACGCCGACGGCGCGGCCGTCCTCCACGTCCACCGTCATCACGCAGGTGTCGGGACAGTCGTGCGGGCACACGACCTTGAGGGTCCGCCGGCCGGTCACGCCGGCCACGATAACACGGGCCTCGCCCCGCCCCGCCCGGGACCTAGAGGCCGGCCGTCTCCTGCCGGACGGGGGTGGGGCGGCCGTGCTCGTCCACCGCCACCAGGACGACCTCGGCCTCCGTGACCTTCACCAGCTCCCCCCGGCCCGCCCCCCAGCGCTCGGCCTCCACGCTGACGCGGACCGTGATGGAGGTGTGGCCCACGCGCACCGTCTCCGTGAAGAAGTTCACCACGTCGCCCAGCAGCACCGGCTGGTGGAACTCGACCTCGCGCATGGCCTTGGTGACGTAGCGTCGCCGCGCCGTCTTGCGCGCCTCCACCGCCGAGGCGAGGTCGATGTGGGAGAGGATCACGCCGCCGAAGACGGTGCCCATGGCGTTGGTGTCCTTGGGCAGGAGGAGGACCTTGATGGCCGGCACGCGTTCCACCACGCGCGGAGGATACAGCGTGACGGCCGACGTTCGGCAAGGAACGCAGGCGCCGAGCGGGCGCCCGCAGGCCTCCCTGGGAGCGAGCCCGGCCGGACCCAACGGATCGGCCCTTTCCACGTCCAGGCAGCACGCGCCTCGCCCCAGGGTCAGCGGCCAGGTCGGAGCTCGAAGAGGTGCGCCTGTCCGGGACGCAGGGCGACGAAGAGGCCGGGGGACCGCATCTCGTCCCCGTCGCGCTCGTACACGGCGCCGTCCGCGGCATCGTGGAGCCGCCAGGGCCCGGACGGCACCGGGAGGGCCAGGCGCGCGCAGGCTCCATCCCCGCCGATGTTCGCCACCACCAGGCAGGCCGGCGCCGCGGCGCCGGCCTGGCGCCACGAGAAGGCCACCAGCGACTCGTGGGAGCGGTCGTCGCCGCCCGCGGAGACCGCCTCCCAGGCGTCGAAGACGCCGTCGCGCACGGCGGGCTCGCGCAGCACGGCCAGGACCGCCTCGTGCGCGGCCAGGGCCAGGGGGTCCGGGGCCTCGTCCGCGCGCCGACGGAGCTGCACCGGCACGCGCAGGCGCCGGCCCTCGATCTGGCCCTCGTGCACGAGCCTCAGGCCCGGGCTCAGCAGCGTGGCGGCGAGCGCGGCGGGAAGGCGGGGGCCGAACACGGCCGCCGCCCGCGGCTCGTCGTGGTTCTCGACGAAGCGCAGGCGGCAGGGGCCTTCCGCGCCCCCGGCCAACGCGGCGGCCGCGCCCCGGGCGTCGCCTTCGCGCAGCCGGTCGTACCAGGCCTTGTCGTAGGTGCAGTCGAACCCCTCGGCGTGCAGGCGAGGCTCCAGGCCCCAGTACGCTTCGGCCACGAAGAGGAAGCCCGGCTGGCGCCGGCGCACGGCCCCGATGGCCTCGGGCCAGAAGCTCACGCCGTCGTGGGCGCGTCCGGGCCAGGTGCGCGCGAACACGTCGGGGAGGAGCAGCATGGCCATGTCGCAGCGCACGCCGTCGCACTGGTCCGCCACCGCCAGCAGCTCCCTGCGCATGGCCTGCCGACCCTCCTCGGCGCCGTGATCCACCTGGGCCGTGTCCGTCCAGGGAGGGAAGTGCGGGTCGCGCCCGCAGGCAACGACCTCGCCGGCCGGCGTCTCGAACCAGGCGGAGGGCGTGGCGGCGAGGTCCTGCCGCCGTCCGCGGACGAAGGCCTCCGGCTGCTCCGCCAGCAGCCAATGGTCCCGTGCCGTGTGGTTGGGAACGAAGTCCAGGAGGAGGCGGATGCCGAGGTGGTCCAGCCGCGCGCGGAACGCGGCCAGGCCGCCGCCCCCGCCCAGGCCCGCCGCCACCTCGTAGCGCGAGACCGCGTACGGCGAGCCCACGACGTCGTCCACCGTCACGTCGGGCAGCGCGGCTCGGTAGGCGTCCCAGAGCGCCGCGTCCCGGCGCGCCTCGGCCACGGAGGCGGGGCCCGTGGTCCACACGCCCATGAGCCAGACCGCGTCGTATCCGCGCGCGGCCAGGGATTCGAGCGCCGCCGGCGGGACGTCGCCGAGGCCGACGGCCCGACCGGCCCGCGCGCTCAGCTCGTGGAGCCAGACGCGGGTGTTGATCTCGAGGACGAGGGGGTGGCGCGGAAGCGGGCGGCCCACGCGCTCAGCGGCCGCCGAGGAAGGGGTTCTGGCGCCGCTCGCGCCCGATGGAGGTCGCGGGGCCGTGGCCGGGTATGACCCGCGTGTCGTCGTCGAGGGCGAGCAGGCGCGTGCGGATGGAGCGGAGCTCCTGCTCGTAGTCCCCGCCCCAGAGATCCGTGCGCCCGATGCTCCCCGCGAACAGGGTGTCGCCCGCGAGCACGAGGCGGGCGCCGTCCACGTGGAAGGAGACGCTCCCCGGGGTATGGCCGGGCGTGTGCAGGACCTCCGCGGCCACGGCGCCGGCAGTGACGCGGTCGCCCTCGGCGAGGAAGGAGTCGACCTCGGCCTGGACGGGCTCGGGGATCATGCCGCCCATCCATTCGGACTGCGTACGCAGCGCGCGGTAGAGGGGCAGGTCCGCCTCGTGCATCATCAGGCGCGCCCCCGTGGCCTGCTTCAGGGGGTGGTTGGCCCCCACGTGATCGATGTGGGCGTGGGTGTTGACGATGGCCACGCAGCGGAGGGCGTGCCGGCGCAGGAGGGCCAGCACGGCCTCCACGTCGTCGCCGGGGTCCACCACGACGGCCTGCCCGCTCTGGGGATCGCCCAACACCGTGCAGTTGCACTGCAGGAGCCCGACGGCGATGGTCTCCACGATCACGCGGGCGATGTTACCGCGCCCGCCCCGCGGGCGCGGCGCGGAAAAATCGCGGCGCGGTACGCGCGCGCGGGGCACGTGCTACCGTGAACCCGACGGAGCAACAACCCTGGCGTTTTCTGCTACAGTCCGTCGGTCCCCGGCCGCCGCGCCCCGGGGATGCGCTTTCGGCCCCCGCGCGGGGCAACGGGCGGCTCTGGACTCGAAGAGGAGAACCGGTCATTTCGAATAAGGTGTTTGTCGGAAACCTGAGCTTCGACGTCAGCCGCGAGGAGCTCATCGAGGCGTTCGGCGCCGCGGGCAAGGTGGTGGACGTCAAGATCCCCACCGACCGCGAGACCGGGCGCCCGCGCGGGTTCGCCTTCGTCGAGTTTGCGGACGACGAAGCCGCTCAGAAGTCGATCTCCCTGCTGAACGGGAAAGACCTCAAGGGACGCGCCATGCGCGTCAACGAGGCCGAGAACCGGCCGCCCCGCGCGCCGGGCGCCGGTCCGTCCTTCCGACCCTCCTACGGCGCGGCCCCGGGCCGCGGACCGGGCTGGGGCGACGCCTCGCGGGGAGCGCCCCCTCCGTTCCCTCCGCCCGAGGACTTCTTCGGCGATCGCGGGCGCGCGCGCGGGAAGGGCAGCCGCCGCAACATCCGCCGCCGCAAGCGCGGCTTCGAGTAG
The DNA here is from genome assembly GCA_036556965.1 of Vicinamibacteria bacterium. Taxonomy (GTDB): domain Bacteria; phylum Acidobacteriota; class Vicinamibacteria; order Fen-336; family Fen-336; genus DATBIO01. The sequence goes on along the minus strand of DATBIO010000291.1, from coordinate 926 downwards.
CCACCCCCGGCGGCCGGGAAGACCGGCCGCCGATCCCGTCCGCGGCCGCGCTCCGACCCGCGGCGGTGCCGGGCACGCCTGGCCGCCCCGGAGCCTGGAGGCTCCCCGTCAGCGCAAAGAAAAAGGCCCGGGGACGCTTCGTCCCCGGGCCACGCTTCTTTTTGGGGTCCATGCCGGACCCCGGCGCGCCGTCAAGGCGCGTCATCTGACGACGGAACGGCTCGCGACATCTCGGCCCGCAAGGGCCGCTCAGTAGCCCGGCGGAGTAACCTCCAACAGAACCTCCCGTCCGTCAGCACGGCACGTCATCGAAGCCTCACGTCGCACGCCGCCGAGGCCGATGGCCCACCACGTCGCGGGTGAGCCTTCGTCCGCAATATCGTCCTCCTCCCGGAGGGTGTCAAGGGAAAAGAAGCCTGAACCGCGCCATGCGCTCAGCGCACGAGGTGGTATCGCTCTTGCCTGGGCAGGACCCACTCCACGCGCCCGGCGGCGCCGAGCACCGCGTCCTCTTCCTGCGCGGAGCGCAGGGGCTGGCCGTCCCACTCCGCGACCGGGGTCGTGGCCTGGAGCTCGATGGAGAACCACGTCTCGGGCAGCAGGGGAACGTCGCCGCGGCCGGGCACGCCGTCCTGGCGGTCCCACAACCCGATGAGGGGGCCGGCGCCGTGGCCATGGTCGCCGATGGGATGCGTGTACACGGTGCCGTCGATGCCGGCGGCCTTCATGGCGGCCAGCGTATCCGCGAGCACCTCGTTGCCGGTGCGTCCGGGCCTCATCCGCTCGAGGAGCAGGTCCTGCAAGCGGTTGGAGTTCCGCAGGGCGCGCAGGAGGCCCTCCGGGGGCCCGGTCTCCCCCTCGCGCAGCACGTAGCCGACGTGCTGCGTGTCCGTGGCCAGGCCGAGGGCCTTGATCCCGAAGTCGGT
>DATBIO010000290.1:0-16218 GCA_036556965.1 Vicinamibacteria bacterium | reverse complement strand
ACTACCAGCGGTTCCTCTCCCAGCTCCCCTGCTCGGCCTGCGAGGGCCGGCGCATCCGCAACGAGGCCCTGGGGGTGAGCGTGGGCGGCCGCAACATCGCCGAGGTCACCGCGCTGAGCGTGGAGGCCGCCGTCCGCTTCTTCGAGACGCTGGCCCTGGCCGGCAACGAGGCCACCATCGCCGCCGAGCTGCTCAAGGAGATCCGCGCCCGCCTGCGCTTCCTGCGCGACGTGGGGCTGGGCTACCTCACCCTGGACCGGCCCGCCCCCTCCCTCTCCGGCGGCGAGGGCCAGCGCATCCGCCTCGCCTCCCAGATCGGCTCCGAGCTCACGGGCGTCATCTACGTGCTGGACGAGCCCTCCATCGGCCTCCACCAGCGGGACAACCGCAAGCTGCTGGCCGCCCTCCAGCACCTGCGCGACATCGGCAACACCGTGGTGGTGGTGGAGCACGACCGCGAGGCCATGGAGGAGTCGGACTGGATCATCGACTTCGGCCCCGGCGCGGGTCGCCACGGAGGCTCCGTGGTGGCGGCCGGTCCCCCGGCCGAGGTGATGCGGGCGGCGCAGAGCCTGACCGGCCGCTACCTGCGCGGCGAGATGGCCATCGACATCCCCGCCCGGCGCCGTTCCCCCCAGGGCCGCAGCCTGACCGTGGTGGGAGCGCGCCAGAACAACCTGAAGGACGTCACGGTGGAGGTCCCCCTCGGGCTCTTCGTGTGCGTGACGGGGGTGAGCGGGGCGGGCAAGAGCACCCTGGTCAACCAGATCCTCTACCCGGCGGTGGCGCGGGCCCTGCACGGCAGCGAGGTGCCGGTGGGCGCGCACCAGAAGGTGGTCGGCCTCCAGCACGTGGACAAGGTGATCGACATCGACCAGAGCCCCATCGGGCGCACCCCGCGCAGCAACCCCGCCACCTACACCAAGGTGTTCGACGGCATCCGCGACTTCTTCGCCATGCTGCCCGAGGCGCGCATGCACGGCTACTCGCCGGGCCGCTTCTCCTTCAACGTGAAGGGCGGACGCTGCGAGGCCTGCGAGGGCGACGGCGTGAAGCGGGTGGAGATGCACTTCCTGCCCGACGTGTACGTGCCCTGCGAGGTGTGCCACGGCCGCCGCTTCAACGAGGCCACCCTCCAGGTCAAGTACAACGGGCTCAGCATCGCCGACGTGCTGGAGCGGACGGTGGACGAGGCCCTGGAGCTGTTCAAGCACCACCCGCAGATCCGGCGCGCCCTGCAGACGCTGGCCGACGTGGGCCTGGGCTACATCGCCCTGGGCCAGTCGTCGCCCACCCTCTCCGGAGGCGAGGCCCAGCGGGTGAAGCTCTCGCGCGAGCTGGGCAAGCGCTCCACCGGCCGCACCCTCTACGTCCTCGACGAGCCCACCACCGGCCTGCACTTCGACGACATCAAGAAGCTGCTGCGGGTGCTGGACCGCCTGGTGGAGGGCGGCAACACGGTGGTGGTCATCGAGCACAACCTGGACGTGATCAAGACGGCCGACCACGTCATCGACATCGGCCCCGAGGGCGGCGACGCCGGAGGGCGCGTGGTGGCCACCGGCACTCCCGAGGAGCTGGCCCAGGCCGCGGGCTCCCACACCGGCCGCTACCTGGCCGACGTGCTCCCGCGCAAGCCCCGCCGCGCGGCGCGCTGAGCATGTCCGTCACCGGCGACCTGCGCACGATGGAGCTGTCGGACGTGCTGCAGTGGATCGCCGCGCGCGCGCGCACGGGCACCCTCCAGCTCCAGCGGCGCTCCACCATCAAGCGGCTGCGCTTCCGCGAGGGGCGGCTGCGCGCGGCCTCGTCCAACGATCCGCGCGAGGCGCTCGGGCAGCACCTGCTCCGCGAGGGGCTGGTGAGCGAGGAGCAGCTCGTGGCCGCGCTGCTCCGCCAGGAAGGGGGGCGCGCGCTGCTGGGCGCCCTGCTGGTGGAGAGCGGCGTCCTCGACGCCGAGCGGCTGCGCACCGCCCTGGCCGCCACCGCGCGCGAGTCGGTGTACGAGTCCTTCCTCTGGACCGACGGCCGCTTCTCCTTCACCCCGGAGGAGGCCGGACCCGCCAACGTGGACCTCGACACGGTGGCCCTGCTGGCGGAGGGCGCGCGGCGCGCCAAGCTGTGGCGGCGGCTGCGCGAGCGGTTCCCGTCCGCGGACGTCGCCTTCCGCGCGCTCCAGCCCGAGCCGGAGCTGGCCCATCCGCTCGACCGCAAGGCCTACCGCCTGGCCGCGGAGGGAGGAAGCCTGGCCGAGATCAGCCTGCACATGCGGCAGTCGGAGTTCGCGGCGGCGGAGAGGCTGTTCCGGCTGTGCGAGGAGGGGCTGCTCGAGGTGGAGGCGAAGGCGGAGGCCCCCGCCGCCACCGACGTCGTGGGCGCCATCCAGGGGCTGATGGCGGAGGCGCGGGCGCGGGCGCAGGAGGGCCGGTTCTCCGCCGCCCGCGACGCCTACGAGGGCGTGCTCGTCCTCGACTCCCTCAACGCCGAGGCCCTCGCCGGCCTGCGCGAGGTGGGGGAGCAGGTCGAGCGCACGCGCGTGGCGCGGCAGGTGCCCCTCACCGGCGTCCCCGCGGTGCGCCTGGGCACCTTCGCCCTCACCCAGCAGTCCTTCGACCCCGAGGAGGCGTTCGTCCTCTCCCGCATCAACGGCCAGTGGGACGTGCGCTCGATCCTCAAGCTCTGCCCCATGAACGAGGAGGAGGCCCTGCTCATCTTCCTCCGCCTCCTCGAGCGCCAGGCCATCGAGATGCAGTGACGGGCGCGGCGCGACCCCGCGGATGCGCGGGCGCGCCCTTGACGGCCGCGGGGCCGCCGACTAGGGTCGGCTGCGAATGGACGCCGCGCGCGCGCCCCACCCTCCCCTGCGGCGCCGCGTCCTCCTCTGGTCGGCCACCCTGGCCATCGCCGCCGTGCTGGCCCTCCTGACGGCGGAGGTCGGCCTCCGCGCGCACGAGGCCTGGCAGCGCGGGCGCCCGGCGCCCCTGCCCGCCCACCTCGACCTGCTCCGGGAGAACCCCCACGGCACCGGGTCCTACCGGCTCAAGCCGAACGTCCGCCTGGAGACACGCGTGGGCGGGCGCCGCGTGCTCGTGCGCACGAACAGCCACGGCATGCCCTGGCGCGAGGTGGAGGTGGCCAAGGCGCCCGGCCGCCAGCGCGTGGCCTTCCTCGGCGACTCCTTCGCCTTCGGCTGCTGGGCGGACACCGTGGAGCGGAGCCTGGTGGGCGTGTTCGAGGACGGCGTGTCGCGCGCGCGCTGGGAGGCCCTGAACTTCGGCGTGGGCGGCTACGGGCTGCTCGACATGGAGCTGCTCCTGCGCGAGGAGGTGCTGCGCTTCTCCCCCGACTACGTGGTGATCGTGCTCTTCACGGGCAACGACTTCCGCGACACGTTCCTGGGCCTGGACAAGGAGCGCATCGTCAACGGGACCGCGGAGCTCGACGAGGAGAACGTGCGCCGGCGCGTCCCGCCGGAGCTGCGCGCGGAGGACACGCGCGGCCCCCGGGCCCGGGCGGAGGAGCCCCGCGGGGCGGCCCGGATGGCCGTCGTCCGGCGTCTCGCCCCCCTCCTCGGCCTCGAGAACCTGGCCCTGGACTTCGCGGTGCGGCGCAACTTCACCATGTTCTCGTTCTGGCAAGGCGTGCCCTACCCGCCCGCCGCGCGCGCGGCCACGGACCAGGTGCTCGCCGCCATCCTGCGCATGCGCGGTCTCGCCGCCGCCCAGGGCGCGGACCTGGGCGTGGTGGCGCTGCCCACGGCGGAGCAGGTCCACAGCGCGCGCACGTCGGGCCTCGACTACGACATCGGCTTCCCCCAGGCCTACGTCCAGGTCTTCGCGCGCGAGCAGGGCATCCCCTACCTCGACCTGCTGCCCCCCTTCCGCGACGACGTGCGGGAGCGGAACCGCCGGCTGTACGTGGAGGGCGACATCCACCTCAACAACCGCGGCCACGCCCTGGCCGGCCGTCTCGTCGCCGACTGGTTCCGCTGCTGCGTGAAGGCGGGCGCGGGCCCCCGGCCGCCGCGGCCGGCGACTTCGCCCACGCCGTGAGCGGCGGCGCGCGGCGCGCCCTCCTGCTCGCGGCCTACGCCGCGCTGGTGGGTACCGGCCTCGCCCTGCACGAGCCGTGGCGCGACGAGATGCTGTTCTGGGGCATCGCCCGCCGCGCGGGAACGCCGGCGGACATGCTGGCCGAGCTGCGCCACCTCGGCCATGCCTGGCTGTGGCCGGCCGTGCTCTGGGTCGTCGCGCGCGCCACCGGCGACGCGCGCGGGATGCAGGCCGTCCACCTCGTCCTGGCCTGCGCCGCCGCCGGCGTGCTGCTGTGGCGCGCCCCCTTCGGGCGTGGGCCCAAGGCGCTCCTGCTCGGCGGCTACTTCCTCTCCTACGAGTACGCCGTGCTGAGCCGCGACTACGTCTTCGGCGTGCTGGGCACCTTCGGGGCCTGCGCCCTCGTGGTGCGCCGCGCCCCCGCCCCCCTCGCCCTGGGGGCCACGCTGGCCCTGATGGCCCAGGCCAACGCCTACGCGCTGGTGCTGGCCTGCGCGCTCGGACTCTCCGCCGTGGCCGAGGGGTGGGCGCGCGGCGGCGGCCGCCGCGGGCACGCCCTGGCCGGGGCCGTGCTGGCCGTGGCGGGCGTGGGCGCCGGCCTCCTCCAGATCCTTCCCCCCGAGGGCAACATCTTCCTGGAGGGCCGGAGCCTCGACCTGACCGGCGGCGCCCTCGGCCGCGCCCTCGCCGGCGCGTGGAAGGGGCTGGTCCCCCTGCCCCGGCTCGACACGCCGCATTTCTGGAACACCAACCTGCTCGACGGATTCCCGGGAGCGCAGGCCGGGCTGGCCGCCCTCCTCCTGCTGGCGCCGCTCCTCCGCCTGCTCGACCGGCCGGCCGCCCTCGTCCTCTGGGTGGGCGGCAACGCCGCCCTCCTCCTTTTCGTGGTGCTCCTCGACTTCGGCGGCGCGCGGCACTACGGACACTTCTTCCTCCTGCTGGTGGCCGCCGGGTGGCTGGCGCGCGGAGGCACGCGGCGGCGGGTAGCGGGGGCCCTCCCCCCGGCGGTGGAGCGCGTGGCCGCGCGCGCCGCCCTCCCCGCCGCCACCGCGCTGCTGGCCGCCCACGCCGCCGCCGCGGCCTGCGCCCACGCGCTCGATGCGCGCCTGCCCTTCTCGCGCAGCCGCGAGGTGGCCGCCTACCTGCGCGCGCGCGGATGGTCGGCGGCGCCCGTGGTGGCGCACCGCGACTTCGCCACCAAGGCGGTGGCCGATTGGCTGGAGCGGCCCTTCTACCACCCCGTGAGCCGGCGGGCCGGCCGGGAGGTGGCGCGCCGCAGCATCGGCACGCGCGAGCTGCGCGAGGAGGTCGCCTACCTGCGCGCGCTCGCGCGCCGCGAGGTGCTCCTCCTCCTGAGCGGGGAGCTGGACCTGGACCCGCCCCGGAACGTGCGCGCGGTGGCGGACTTCCCCGGGGCCATCGTGGCCGACGAAAGCTACACGCTCTACGAGTCCACCCATGATCCGCGCTGAGCGCCGGCGGGCCGCCGCCGTCTTCGCCGGCTACGTGGCCCTGGCCGTGGCCTCCAGCGTGCCCCTGAGCACGCGGCCCACGCAGGTGCTGCCGGACAACGCGGACGGGGTGGTGTTCGCCTGGGCCATCGCCTGGGCGTGCCACGCGCTGGGCACGGACCCGCTTCACCTGTTCCGGGCGAACGTCTTCCACCCCGACCCCGCGGCCCTGGCCTACGGCGAGCCGATGATCGGCCAGGCGCTCCTGGCCTGGCCCGTCTGGGCCCTCACCGGCAACGACGTGCTGACCTTCAACCTGCTCTACGTCCTGACCCTCGCCCTGGCGGGCTGGACGATGTTCCTGCTCGCGCGCGAGGTCACGGGGCACGAGGGGGCAGCCGCGCTGGCGGGCCTCGTGTTCGCCTTCACCACCGCCAACTACGACTCCGCCGCGCGCATCCAGATCGTCTCCAGCCAATGGACGCCGCTGGCCCTCTACTTCCTGGTGCGCCTGGCGCGCCGGGGCCGGCTGCGCGACGGGGCCGGCCTCGGCCTGGCCTTCGCCCTGCAGGGCCTCTCGTGCAAGTACTACCAGCTGTTCTTCGCCACCCTCCTCCTCGCCACCCTGCCCTTCTTCCTGCGCGCCCTGCCGCGGCCGCGCCTTCTCCACGTGCCCTGGCGTCCGTTGCTCGTGGCGGGGGCCCTGGCGGGGACCGTCCTCCTCCCCTTCGACCTCGCCCAGCAGAGGCACCTCGCGCGCATCGAGAGCGCGCGCGGCGTCAGCCACCCGGCCACGGCGGCCAGCTACGCGCAGGGCATGACCGGCAACTGGCTCTACGGGGAGCGCCTGGGGCTGGTCCCCACGCGCTACGACGACCGCTACTTCCCGGGGTTCCTGCCCCCCGTCCTGGCCCTGGCCGGACTGCTGGTCGCCGCGCCGCCGCTCGCCCGACGGCTCCGCCGCACCGCGCCCGGCGCCAGCCACGGGCTGCTCGGGGCCTTCCTGGCCTTCGGACTCCTCGCCGTCCTGCTCTCCTTCGGCGAGGCGTCGCCGCTCTTCCGAGCCCTCAACGCGCTCGTGCCCGGCTACGCGCAGACCCGGGTGCCGTCGCGGTTCATCATGTTCGCGCGGCTGAGCCTCGCCCTCTTCGCGGCCGTGGGGGTGGCCGCGCTGCTGCGCGGGGCGCGGCCCCTCCCGCGCCGGCTCGCGCTCGTGCTGCTGGCCGTGCTCCTTCCCCTGGAGCACCTCTCCACCCCGCTGCCCGCGTGGCCGGTCTCCTCGGGCGCGCGCGTGCCCGAGGTCTACCGGTGGCTGGCCGCGCGCGGCCCCGAGGGCGGGCCCGTGCTCGAGTTCCCTCCCCACCCGCCGCGGCTGCGCCGCTGGGAGTCGTTCTGGCATCACTTCTCCACGGTGCACTGGCTGCCCCTGGTCAACGGCTTCAGCAGCTACTACCCCGTGCACTACGAGTTCGCCTACAACGAGCTGCTCGAGCTGCCGAGCGAGCGGTCGCTGGCCGTGCTCCAGGGCCTGGGCGTGCGCTACCTCGTCGTGCACGGCAAGCCTCCCGCCACCGAGGAGGGCGACCGCGCGCTGCGGCGCTTCGAGCGCCGGGCCGGGGAGTTCGCGGACCGGCTCGTCCTCGTGAAGGAGTTCGGCGACGCCGGGGTGCGTTACCCGGACCCCGTCGGCGTGCTCGGCGGCGAGCGCGTCTACCGCGTGGAGGGCGCCCGCCTGGTGGGGCCGGATTCCTGCGCACCGGATCCCCCGCCGCACCCGCGTGGAGGCTGGCGCTGCGAGGGCGATGGGTGCGCCCAGGCCCTGGACGGAGACCCGCGCACGTCCTTCGAGACCCGCCAGGACGAGGGCCGGTTCGTGCGCGTGCTCTTCCCGCACCCCCTCCTCGTGGGCCGGGTCTCCCTGCGCAGCGGGCTCCGGTCGCAGTTCTACGCGCTGGCCCCCGAGGTGAGGCTGCTCGTGGACGGGCGCTGGACGCCAGCGGGCCACCGCTTCCAGGCCCTGGAGTTCCTGGGCGAGCTGCTCCATTGCGGGGAGCGCGCCTCGCAGGACCTGGTCCTCACCCAGCCCACGACGGCGCAGGGCCTCGAGGTACGGCTGGGCGCCCAGCCGAACCGCTTCCGCGCCTGGGCCCTGCCCGAGCTCGACGTCTATCCCTGATCGTCCTCCACCAGCGCCGCCGCCAACAGGGGCAGGAGCAGCTCGTGGTGGCCGGTGAGGCTGTAGCCGCGGCCCACGCCGCGCGTCGGCCGCTGGACGACGTTGGTGTTGGGGCGATAGGACTGGATGAAGTCCAGGTTGGCGGTGGCGAAGTCACGCAGCTCGTGGCCCAGGTTGCGGGCGAGGGTCACCGCCTTCAGGAAGACCTCGGGAAGCAGCACGGCGGAGCCCACGTTGAGGTAGACGCCGCCGCCGCCGAGCTGCGCCACCTCCCCCGCGAAGAGCAGGAAGTCCCGGTGCGAGGCCCGGCCCAGGGCCGCGGGGTCGCAGGCCGGGTGCATGTGCACGATGTCGGTGCCCAGCGCCACGTGCACGGTGGCGGGCAGGCCGAGGCGCCAGGCCGCGGCCAGGATGCTGACCTCCAGGTGCGGCGGTCGTCGCGCGGCCAGGTAGCGGCCGAGAGCGGCGCCCACGCCCAGCCCGTCGGCATCGCCCTCCGTGACCGCGCGGTTGACCTCGGCCCCCGTCTCCTCCGCCATGCCGAAGGCGCCGTCCTCGAGGCCGTCGGCCACCTCCTCCGAGGTGTGGCCCACCGTGGCCAGCTCGAAGTCGTGCACGATGCCGGCTCCGTTCAGGGCCACGCCCGTCACCAGCCCGCGCTCCATCAGGTCCACCAGCACCGGCGACAGGCCGACCTTGAGCACGTGCGCGCCCAGGCCCCAGAGCGCGGGCCGTCCCCGGGAGCGCGCGCGCCGCACGTCCGCGGCCAGGGCCCGCAGGGTCTCCGCCCCGAGGATGCGGGGCAGCGCGGCCAGGAAGTCCGCGAAGGAGGCGCCCGGCCGGTGGGGCCGCGCGAAGTCCGCCAGCGCCACCTTGCTCTTGCGTCCGGCCAGCGGATAGGTGCGCACTCCGCGCAGGTCGAGGGGGACCGGCTTCCGCTTCTCCGCCATCAGGCGAGCAGGCCCTCCTCCACGATCTCGCACAGGACGTGCACCACCATGGCGTGCACCTCCTGGATGCGGGGCGTCTCCTGGTGGGGCACGTCGATCAGGTGGTCGACGGCCCCGCGCAGGTCGCCCCCCCCGCGCCCGGTCAGGGCCACCGTGACGAGCCCGCGCTCCCGGGCCGCGCGCAGGGCCGCCGTCACGTTCGCCGAGCGCCCGGAGGTGGTGATGCCGAAGGCCAGGTCCCCCGCCCGGCCGTGCGCCTCCACCTGCCGGCGGAAGACGGCCTCCCAGCCCAGGTCGTTGCCCAGGGCGGTGACCACGGAGGGGTCCGTGGTCAGGGCGAGGGCGGGCAGGGCCGCGCGCTCGCGCAGGTAGCGCCCCACCAGCTCCGCGGCCAGGTGCTGGGCGTCGGCGGCGGAGCCCCCGTTGCCGAAGGCGAGCACCCGTCCCCCCACGCGCATGAGGTCGGCCATCCGGCGGCCCACGGCCACGAGGAGGGCCGCGTTCTCGGCGAAGAACCGCTCCTTGAGGGCGATGCTCTCGGCCGCGATACGGCGCACGCCCGCTTCGTCGAGCATGGAGACGGCGACGATTATGGCCCCGAGTCGGCGGCTGGACCTACAGGTAGCGGATGTGGACGGTGAGGAGGATGGAGACGACGGACGTGTCGTCCACCGAGACCTGGAACACGGTCCCGTCGGACACACCCGCCGGGATGTGGAGGGGCACGGGCATCCGCCGCTGCACCTCGCCCTCCCCCCCGCAGCGGGCGCAGTCGAAGGAGAGGCCGCCCGTGCCCCGGCATGACGGGCACGCCTGGCCCATGGGCACGTCCAGGGGCAGCACCCCGCCCGCCGCCGCTTCGGAAGGGGTGAGCAGGATCTCGCCGCTCAGGCTCGTCTGGCGCACCGGGCGGCGCAGCTCGACCCGCCCCGAGGTGGAGAAGGACCAGCGCAGGGGCGGGACGCCGTTCTCCTGCTCCTGGAGGCGCTCGTCGTAGCGCCGTCGCCGCTCGGCATCCGCGAGGGTCTCGTAGGCGGCCTGCACGTCGAGGAAGTCCTCCGACGCGGACACCGGCCCCATGTCCGGGTGCAGCTTCTTGACCAGCCGCCGGTAGGCGCGCTTGATGGCGGCAGTGGTTGCGTCGCGGGGGACCCCGAGGATGAGGTAGTAGTCCTTCGGCCTGTCCATCCGGGGCCACAATATGTCGTGGCTGGAATCCGTGTCAAGGCAAAATGTCGCGCATCGACGCGACATCGGCGGCCTTGACAGTCACTTCCACCGCTCTGTTATGATCGCGGCCCGCCACATCCCGACGACCATTCCGACGGTGACGAAGGAGGCGACCGCATGTCCCCTGAGCTGACCGCGACCCTGCAGCTTCTCCTGCGCTGGTTCCACATCTTCTTCGGCATCGTGTGGATCGGGCACCTCTACTTCTTCAACTTCGTCAACGTTCCGTTCCAGGGCGTGCTCGAGAAGGAGCTCAAGCCCAAGGTCAACCCGCCCCTCATCCTGCGCGCGCTGTGGTGGTTCCGCTGGGGGGCCATGTACACGTTCGTCTTCGGCTGGCTCCTCTTCGCGTTGCTCTACTGGCCCTTCGGCGGGTACCTGTTCGACGCGGATGGAGCGCTGAGCGCGCGCGGGGCCTGGATGCTGCTGGGCGCCGTGCTGGGCACCATCATGTGGTTCAACGTCTGGTTCGTGATCTGGCCGGCGCAGCAGAAGATCATCGGGGGCATGACCGGGGGGACCCCCGCGCCGCCCGAGGTGCCCAAGCGGGCGCTCCTGTTCTCGCGCATCAACACCTGGCTCTCGGGGGTGATGCTGATCGGGATGATCGCGGGAGCGCACCAGGACGTCTGGTCGGCCATGCCCATGTGGATGCACGGCGTCTTCGTGCTCATCGCCCTGGGCGCCATCCACGGGCTCATCAAGACGTCCTACAAGGTCGGCACCAGCCTCTAGCCCCGGGCGGACGGGGCGGCGCCGCCGGCGCTCGGGCCGGGGCGGGCCACCGCGCGCACGAAGTTGCGCACGGAGAAGTGGCCCAGGGTGAGCCACGTCATCGGCCCCTCGCGGCCGACGGCCCGCCGCGCGACCTCCGCCTCGTCCAGGCCCTGGGCGAGCAGCGCGCGGACGCGGCCGCGCAGCACGCCCAGGTGCTCGGCCTTGCGCCGCAGCGCCGCCGGCCCGTCCGCCACCGGGCCGCGGTGCGCGCAGAAGACGCGGCGCAGGGGCAGCGCGGCCACGTCCTCCAGCGAGGCGATGAGGCGGTGGATGTCCTCGTCGGCCCGCAGGTAGCGCAGGCGCTCGGCCAGGAAGAGGTCGCCCGTGAAGAGCCACTCGCGGTCGGCGTCGTAGAAGCACACGTGGTCGGGGCTGTGGCCCGGCGTGAAGACGGGGCGCAGGCGGGCGGAGCGGGACGTGACGTCTCCCTCCAGCGCGCGCGCGCGCAGGCGGGGCATGCGGCCCCAGGCCAGCCGCCGGTAGGCCTCCTGGCGGAAGCCGTCGGCCAGGAGAGGCACGGCCGTCGAGTGCACGGCGGCGGTCAGGCCGCGGGCGGCGCCCAGGAGACCGGCCCCTCCGGCGTGGTCCTCGTGGTGGTGGGTGACGGCCAGCGCCTCCACCTCGCGCCCGCCCAGCCACTCGAGCAGCGCTCCCGCCGCGGAGGGCGGCCCGCAGTCGATCAGGATGCCCTCGAAGAAGTAGGCCCCCGTCCAATAGAGGGGCCGCCCGAGCACGCGGCGCGCCATGCGCAGGTGCACGAGGCCCCCATGGTCGGTGGCCGCGAGCACGGCTCAGCCGTGGCGGCGGCGGCCGACGCCGACCTCGTAGGCGAGCGCGGCCAGGAGGAGGGCGGCGCCCAGGACGACGAGGGGCCAGCGCAGGCGTGCCGTCAGGGGCGGCGGCGCCGGCCGCACCTCCGCCTCGCCCGTGGCCACCGTGGTCCGCTCCTCGGGGCCGTCCAGGGCGGAGGCCACCACCAGGAAGCCCGTGCGCGACCCGCGCGGCGCGCCCGCGCGGAGGAGCTCGACGTCGGCGCTGGCCTCCCCCGCCGCGGGAACGTCCACCTCGCGCACGCCGCCCGCGAGCGTGTTGAGGCCGCGCGGCGGAAGCACGCGCAGCCGCACGCGGTGCGCCTTGCCGTCGGCGCTGCGCACGCCGACGCGCAGGGTGGCGCGCGTGTCCAGGGAGACGGCGGGCACGGCGAGGGCCACCGCGGGGGGCGGGTTCGAGCCCAGGGAGACGAGGAGGTAGGCGCGCTGGCTGGACGATCCCTGGGCGGGCGCTCCGGGCGAGACGGGGAACTGGAGGTGGAGGTCGGCCATGTGCACGCCGGGCCGCTCCGGCTCCAGCGGGAAGTGCAGCACGACCTCGCGGCTGGCCCCGGGGGGGACGCCGTCCTCGACGCGGGCGGTGGCGCGGCCGCCCAGGAACCCGGCGTCCACCTGCAGGGGCACCGCGGCGGCGTCGCCGCGGTTCACGAGCTCGACGCGCAGCTCGACCTCTTCCCCGCGGGTGCCCACCTTGCCCGAGACCTCGAACCGCGCCGCCGACCACGCGGGCGCGGCGACCAGGGCCAGGAGGGCGGGGGCGGCGCTAGCGCGCAACCGGGACGAAGCTGACGCCCGCGCGCACGAACTTGTCGGGGAGCTTGTCGCCCTGCTTCTTGTTGGTCGCGAAGACCTTGATGCCGGCGATGCGGGCGGGATCCTTCTCCACGGGGGGGAAGTCGCAGACGGGCTGGACCTGGAGCTGGTAGGTGCTCGTGCGCCGGCTCTCGAACTCGTTGTCCACGGCCTGCACGTAGTACTCGATCCACTTGACCTTGCCCGCGCGCGGGGACGGCAGCGTGCCGCAGAAGTCGAGGCCTCCGAAGGCCATCTCCACGAAGCTGTAGAACTTGTCGCCCGCGGGGCGGAAGAAGAGCCGTACCTTGGCCACCTGTCCGTCGTCGGTGACGTTCGCGCAGAGGGTTGGGGGCTGGTCGGGCACGGTGCAGGGGGACGGCTGGTGCAGGACGTCGGGCGGCTCGGCCGCCCGCGCCACGACCGCCGCGGAGAGAAGGACGGCGGCACAGACGGCGGTGACACGTTTCATCACTTCCACGACACCTCGTTCTTGTACGTCTCGCCCCGGGCCGTGCGCACCACCACCTCCATGACCCAGGTGCTGGTGTCCTCCTTCCAGAGGTCGGGCAGCTCGCGCAACAGAGCCTTCTCCCGCGGGGCCACGCTCTGCACCAGCGGGGGCACCGGGCCTTGCACGCCGCGCCCGTTGATCCGCGTGCTCACGATCATGTCGCGGATCTGGATCGGGGCCTGGCCCTCGTTGGAGAGGGAGACGCGGACCTTGTAGCGGTCGCCGGGACGGACGGAGTCGGGCTCCACGTCGAACACGATCTTCCCGGGCAGGGCGGAGGCCTGGGACGCCTTCTGCACGTTCACGCCCGGGGTGTCCTCGAAGCCGGCGGGCGCCTTGCCCACCGCATCGGGGCTGCTCCCCACCGTCTTGCCCGACACGAACTTCTTGCCCGCGGGGCCCTTCCCCGCCTGGGCGATGGCGCGGGCGGCGATGGCCGCGGAGCGGCTTTGCACGGCGCGCGCATTGCTCGGGTCGAGCTTCAGCGCCTCGTCGTACAGGGTGATGGCCGCGTCGTAGTTGCTCCCGGAGAGGGCGGTGTCGGCCTGGCCGAGCAGCGCGTTGACGTGGGCGCCGTGGCCCGCCGTGGGCGGCGGGGGCGGCGGGGCCACGGCGACGGTGGGGGGCGGCGGCGCGGCCGTCTTCTGCGCGGCGAGCTGGGCCTGGTACTGGGCGTTGCGGGCCTGTCCCAGCAGGTCGGCCACGCGCCGGTCCCAGGGCGCCAGCTCCTGCGCCGCTTCCGCCTCGCGCACGGCGGCGGCGTGGTCGCCGGCGCGCAGGGCCGCCTCCGCCGCGCGCAGGCGCGGCTCGGCGGACAGCCCCTTCTGCGCGGAGTCGAGCACGCGCCGCGCCTCCGCGTTCCCGGGGTCCTGCTGGAGCGCGGCCTGCGCCTGCTCGACCGCGCGCGCGTAGTTGCCCGCGCCGAAGGCGGCCTGGGCGGCGCGGATCACGCCGGCGGCCTTGCCCGTGGCCGCGAAGGTGGAAGGAGGCGGCGGGGGGACGGCCAGGCTGGGCGGCGGCACCGGGATCACCTGGGCCAGCGTGGTCGGCGGCGCGGGGGCCAGGGTGGTCTCCACCGGCGGGAGGCGGTCCGACCGCAGCTTCCAGGCGGCGAAGCCGCCCGCCACGGCCAGCGCGGCCACACCGGCCGCCACGTAGGGCAGCGCCGAGCGACCTGCCGGCGCGGGTGCCGGAACCGCGACGGGAGACGGCGTGCGCGGCTGGGTGCGCGGGCGCTCGACGGCGGTGCGCGGGCGCGCAGGGGCACGCGCCCCCACGATGTAGGTGGCGTCGTTCTCGTCCTCCGCCCCGGGCACGCCCACCGCGGTGGGCCGGCCGTGGATCACGGTGGGGTCGGCCCCCTGGACGGTGGTCATGGCCGCGGGAGGCGGCGCGGTGCCGCGGGGGACGTCGGTGAGCGGCTGCGGCCGGTGCGTCGGAGGCTCCAGGTCGACCAGCCCCTCGAGGGCGTGCGCCGCCGCGTGCGAGTCCCCGTGCTGCTTCATGTACTCGCGGAGGTCCATGGCGAAGGCGTAGGCCGTCTGGTACCGGTCCTCCAGCTCCTTGGCCAGCGCCTTGCGCAGGATGGCGGTGAGGGCCGCGTACTCCGGACCCGCCGGCACCTGCGAGAAGTCCGGCTCCTCGTGGGTGATCTTGTAGAAGATCGCCATGAGGTTCTCGGCGTGGAACGGGCGCCGGCCCACCACCAGCTCGTAGAGCATGCAACCGACGGAGAAGAGGTCCGAGCGCCCGTCCACGCGCACGCCCTTCACCTGCTCCGGCGACATGTAGTCGGCGGTCCCGATGATGCTCCCGGTGCCGGTCATGGAAGCGGTGGTCAGGCGGGCCACCCCGAAGTCCATGATCTTCACGGCGCCGTCCTGGTTGAGGAAGACGTTGGCGGGCTTGATGTCGCGATGGACGATGCCGGCCTGGTGGGCATGGGCCAGACCGGCCAGCACCTGGAGGATGACCGTGACCTTGCGGTCGAGGGTGAGGGGCGGCACCGAGCGCATGGCCTTGGCCAGGTCGTGCCCCTTCAGCAGCTCCATCGCGATGTAGGGCGAGCCGTCGGTGTGCGAGCCGAGGTCGTAGACGGCCACCACGTTGGGGTGGCTCATCTTCGCCACCGCCTTGGCCTCCCGCGCGAACCGCTCGTGCAGGGCGGGGTCGTCCGCGATCTGCGACACCATGACCTTGAGGGCCACGTCGCGCTCGAGCATGGGGTCGTGGGCGAGGTAGACCACGCCCATGGCGCCCTTGCCCAGGGTGCGCTGGATCTGGTAGCGACCGATGGTGCCGGTGTGCTCGCGGTGCGAGGGAGACTGCTCGCTCATGTCCTGAAGGGGGAGCAGGGTCTCATCGGCGGGACGGATGATTAGACGGCCTCGGGCGACGGCTTGTCAAACCCGCGCGGGCGCGGCCGGCGGCCCTGGACGAGGGCCTGCCGGCCGCCGTGGGCGCTACTGCTTCACCTTCCCCGTGACCGCGAAGTGGTCGCGGCGGTTGCGCGTCCAGCACTCCTCGTTCGAATCCGTGCACAGCGGCACTTCCTTGCCGTAGGACACCGTGCGCATGCGGTCCGCGGGGACGCCCAGGGAGACCAGGTAGTCGAAGGCGGCCTTGGCGCGGCGCTCGCCCAGGGCCAGGTTGTACTCCACCGAGCCCCGCTCGTCGCAGTGCCCCTCCACGGTGATGCGGATGAAGTCGTACTTCTTCAGCACGTCCGCGTTCTGGTTCAGGACCTGCCGGTCCACGTCGCGCAGCTCGGCGCTGTCGTAGTCGAAGTGCACGTCGCCGAGGAGGCCCATCCGCTCGATCTCGTCCGAGGCCGCCTGGCGCAGGCGCTCGTAGTCGTCCTGCTGGGGAGCGACGTCCGGCGTGCTCGGGGGAGGCGCCGGCGGCGGCGCCTCCGGGGCGGCGGGGGGCGGGGGGGCGACGGCGGGCGGCCGCTTCTGCCCGCAGGCGGCGGCGACGGCGACGATGGCGACCAGGAGGACCGACTGTTTCATTGAAGGCACGCTCACTCCTCGCTGCTGTGACGCCGCGGCGCGCGCGGTCGTCGTGGCCAGGGACGGCTACGGCTTCTTCTCGTCCTCGTCGCCCCCCTTTATCGAACGCTTGAAGTTGCGGATCCCCTCGCCCAGCCCCTTGCCCAGCTCGGGAATCCGGCTGGTCCCGAAGATCAAGATGATGATGAGGAAGACGAGTATCAGCTCCTGCATGCCGAACCCGAACATGAAAGCCTCCTGCGGGGCGTGCGCGCCCGTCCCGGATCATACGCCAAAGGGCCGGCTAGAGCGCCTCGTTCAGGCGGCCGCGCCGGTAACCCTCGGGGTCGAGAGCCGCGTCCTCGAAGCCCGCGGCCAGGACCCCGGCGCGCACGGCGGCGGCAACCGCCGCTTCGCGCAGGCGCGGCAGCTCGGCGGGCGCCACCTCCACGCGTC